>NZ_KV878783.1:1693613-1944594 GCF_001890765.1 Spirulina major PCC 6313
CGCTGCAAGTGGGCGATCGCGGCACCGAGATCAAAACCCTCCAAGCCACCCTGAAAAGCAAAGGTTACTTCAACGGCCCGATCACCGGCTACTACGGCCCGATCACCGCCGAAGCCGTCCAACAGTTCCAACGGGTCAACCAACTCGATATCGATGGTATTGCCGGCCCCACCACTCAAAACATTCTCTACGACAACGGGGCCGCCACCAATACAATCAACACGCCCCTCAACAGCGCCAGCCGCGGCCTGTTGAAATACGGTCAAAATAATGCCCATGTGCGGGAACTGCAAGCAGAACTAAAACAACTGGGGTATTTTAACGGCCCCATCAGCGGCTATTACGGAACCCTCACCGAAGCCGCTGTGCGCACCTTCCAGGCAACCCACGGTTTGCAGGTGGATGGTGTTGTCGGGCCCAACACCCGCGATCGCATCCAAAACGGGGCGCAACCCCAGCCCACCAGCAGCAACAACACCGCCAATTCCCCCTTTCAACTAGACGGCTTCACCGTCGGCGGCAATGGCTTCACCGACCTTGAACCCACCCCCGACAGTCAGCCCGCTCCCAGCAATGACGCAGCCAACCCAGCCGATGCGTTTCCCATTCAGGTAGACCCCGCTGCCAGTCCCGCAGACCCCAGCCTTGACCCCCTTCCTGACTCAGCGGCATCCGTCACCAATGATGATGATCCGCCCCCCGCTCCCATTGCCGCCCCATTTAGCCGCGCCACCCAACGCTTCATCGCCCAAATTGCCGACGAGCAGCCCAATATTGCCTTTGCGGTGTCCTTTGGCAATGGGAGCGATCGCTTCGTCACCGGCCAAAGTCGCGCCGTCGAAACCGTTTTCCGCGCAGACAGCTTCACCCGCAATGCGGCCCCCTTCGCCTCATCAACCGCCACCGAGCCATCGATGGAACTGCAAAAAACCATCTACGGCAACATCGCCCCCAAATCCATCGTCCACTCCGGGCGCGGTCTCTTCTTCGCCCAAAACATGATGTACAGCCACAGCATCACGGTGTACGATCGCGACTTCAACCTCGTCAAAACCATCGCCGATTCCGTCGATCTGCAAAAATTTGGCTATCCTCAATACGCCGGCATCTATCGCGGTTCCCCCGTCGAAGCCAGCTTTTCCCACAGCGGTCAATATGCCTGGGTGTCCAACTATCAAATGTATGGGGCGGGCTTTAACCATCCCGGCAGCGACAAATGCACCCCCACCCAAGGCACAGACGACAGTTTTCTCTACCGCATCAACACCGAAACCTTTGCCATCGACCAAGTGATCCGCGTCGGCTCCGTGCCAAAATTCGTCGCCACCACCCCCGACAATCGCTATGTCTTGGTAACCAACTGGTGTACTGATGATCTCAGCATCGTCGATGTGCAGCAGGGGCGCGAGATTCAGCGGGTGGAGTTGGGGCGCTATCCCAGGGGGATTGTGGTGGATCAACAGTCCCGCACGGCCTATGTGGCGATCATGGGGTCGCAAAATATCGCCCAAGTGGATCTCGCCACCTTTCAAGTTGATTGGATCGAAAACGTGGGGCGATCGCCCCGCCATCTCAACCTAGACCCCAGCGGCCGCTATCTCTACACCAGCCTCAACGGTGAAAGCCAAGTGGCAAAAATTGACCTCGAAACCCGGCGCGTCGTCACCAAAACCGCCACGGGCAACGCCCCCCGCAGCATGATTCTCTCCGACGATGGCGACTTCCTCTATGTGGTTAATTACCATTCCAACACCATGGCCAAAGTGCGCACCGCCACCATGGAAGTGGTCAAAACCGTCGATGTGAACGATAAACCCATCGGCATCACCTACGACCCCGAAACCCATCAGGTGTGGGTGTCGTGCTATTCCGGCAGCATCATGGTATTTTCAGCCTAGTTTTGATGGGATTCGGGGTTGCGATCGCCCACCGTGACCACCAGAACACCTCTGCTCAATCCTGTCCAAGAACTTAAGGTGAGTTAAAGGAAATTTGAACCCGCCGGATGTAGTTGTATAGTGCAGACAAGGCTAACAATGCTCTCAGCTATGGGTTTCATCGCCCAATAGAGCAAGCATCATTCTGTTTAAAACGACCATTGTTGCCCGTCTTTCACCCATGATTCAATGAGGCTAACCCGATGATCAACCCCAAAGAACCCAACTTAAGCGATGCCAACAGCAAGAAAATCGCTGCCGGGATCTGTGGTATTCTCCTTGGCGCACTCGGAATTCATAAATTCATTCTGGGCTACCAAACTGAAGGTCTCGTTATGATTCTCGTCTCGGTGCTGTCCTGCGGAATCCTCGCGTTTGTGATTGGCATCATCGGCTTAGTGGAGGGGATTATTTACCTGACCAAAACAGATGAAGAATTTTTAGAAACCTATCTGATTAACAAGCGGGGTTGGTTTTAGTGATTTCAGAGAAGATCTCGTGATTAATCCCACCACTCGCGCCCACAAAAAACCGCCGATCCATTGTTGAGACTAGAATTGGCGGTTTTTAATCGATCAAATTTTCAGGCAATCGAGCCGAAACCAAGACCCATGAGCACATCTGCTACTGTGGAACAAACCTGTGGAGATTCTGCGTGCGCTTCATCCTGCTGTCGCTTCCACCTAGACCCTAAGCCAAGGTTTCCGGACAATAGCCTAACCCACGGGTGAACTGACGGCGGAACGCTTCAATATCCGCCTTGTCCGGATCACCATGGGAAACGATCGCCACCTGATAGCGACGCATCACATCCACCGGCGGCTGCCCCGTCTCCAAACTCCACAACGCCATCTGGACATGAATATCAGGGGTGTAGGGAATCCCTAACTCATTCATATAGGCGACAAAGTCACCATGCTGTTGTGCCGAAACAGGGTCATTGAGTTTGACCCGGACAATCCAGCCATCTATTTGGTGAATCACCGAAATAAATGCCACAGAGAGCGATCGTTTTTGGATTAAGAATTCAGCGAGACGAAGCGTTAAACTCGCATTGGCAAAGAAGTATAGGTAATACATAATCAGCAGGCTCACGAACGAATGGGGATCGATTGGGGATTCTAGGTTCCTCTACTTAATAGTGTCCCTAATTATGTACTCCCTTGTGTAGGGGAGAGTTCCCCGATCTATAATGGGTGACTCTACCCAAAGTTCCCCATCGGTCTAGGCAAATAATCCCGTAGGATGGTGAGGCAAAATTCTCACCGTATTGCTACGCAAGGGACTCCTCGCATTACGATGATATAGACACTAACAAACCTGACACCTAACAATAGAAAGCGAATGGCCCTAACAGATCACATTCTCGCGAGTTATCAGTATGAACTACCTCCGGAGCGGATTGCTCAAAATCCCGTCACTCCTAGGGATCAATCGCGTCTGCTTGTGGTCGATTCTCCCGATAGTCATGTTCATAACCACTTTCACCAACTGACAGATTGGCTCAAGCCCAATGATTTACTGGTCTTGAATAACACTCGTGTCTTGCCAGCCCGTCTCTATGGTCGCAAATCCACCGGTGCGCCTGTGGAAATTTTGCTGTTAAGAGAAGTCCGCAAAAACTGCTGGCTGGCCTTGGTGAAACCCGGTAAACGGTTCAAGATGGGCACAGAAGTGTGCTTCACCGCACGAACCGAAGATGGTGATGATACACCGCTGTGGGGACGAGTAATCGAGCGCGACTTTACAACCGGTGGGCGGGTGCTGGAATTCACCCTGCCGCCCGGCAAAACCATGGAACAGATGCTCGCCAAGGTGGGCTATATTCCCTTTCCGCCCTATGTGACGGAAACCGAAGCCGATCCAGAACAATACCAAACCGTCTATGCCAAAGCATCAGGCTCGGCGGCTGCCCCGACGGCTGGCCTGCATTTTACACCAGAGCTTTTAGATGCTTTGACGGCCATGGGAGTGCAACGCACGGAGTTAACGCTCCATGTGGGGGTTGGTACATTTCGCCCAGTCGAAACTGAAGATATCCGTGACCACCGGATGCATGCTGAATGGGCATCGATCAGCGCAGAAACGATTGACAAAATCAAAGAAACCCGTGCCAAGGGTGGCCGCGTAATTGCGGTGGGCACTACCAGCGTACGGGCGTTAGAGGGTGCGGCTGCGCAACAAAAGGTGGGGGGTATCCGTGCCTTAAGTGAACCCTTTGAGGGGTTTTTGGATACGTTTATTTATCCCGGTCATCAATGGCAAATTATTGATGGGATGATTACCAACTTTCATCTACCCAAATCCAGTTTGTTGATCATGATTAGTGCTTTAGTGGGCCGGGAACGGCTGCTGAGTCTTTATCAAGATGCACTTGATCATGATTACCGATTTTATTCCTTTGGGGATGCCATGTTGATCTTACCGGATGCGATAATTTAACGCATTTTTGGTACTTTTTAACGAAAAAAAACGGGGGCATTGCTCCCGTTTTTTGATGGGTTTTAATGAATGGCCTAAACCTTGGTGGCGCGGTTTGCACTCCGTTCGGCTTCCCGGACTTTTTTGCCGCGCCAGGCGAAGCGAACGGGGGTTCCGGTGAAGTCGAGTTGTTCGCGGAATTGGCGATCGATGTAGCGTTTGTAGGATTCGTTGAAGCGTTTGGGGTCGTTGACGAAGAGGGCGATGACGGGGGGGGCGCTGCTGACTTGGGTGCCGTAGTAGATTTTGCCCTGTTTGCCTTGGCGGCTGGTGGGGGGGGAGTGCCAGCGGATCGCTTCTTGGAGGACTTCGTTGATGACGGCGGTGCTGATCCGGCGTTGGTGGGCGATCGCAGCTTTGTCGATGCTGCCGAAGAGCTTATCAACGCGGAGGCCGGTTTGGGCACTGATGAAGAGCATTTCGGCCCAGTCGAAGAAGTAGAGGCGATCGCGAATATGTTTCTCAAAGTCGTAGATCGTGTAGGAGTCTTTTTCGACGGCATCCCATTTGTTGACGACGATGATCGCGGCGCGACCTTCTTCAATGATGCGATCGGCCAGTTTTTGATCCTGCTCCGTCACCCCATCCACGGCATCGATCACCAGCAGCACCACATCGGCCCGCTTAATCGCCTTAAAGGCCCGGTTAATGCTGAAAAACTCCGCCCCATATTCCACATTTTTTTTGCGGCGAATCCCGGCGGTGTCAATGAGGCGGTAGTTGGTGCCGTTCCGCTCGATGTGCATATCGATGGTGTCGCGGGTGGTGCCGGAGATGGGGCTGACGATGGAGCGATTTTTACCCGTGAGGGCGTTCAACAGGGTGGATTTACCCACGTTGGGCCGACCGACGATCGCGACATTGGTTTCTTCAATTTCAGGGAGTTCGTCGATGGAAGGGAGTTCAGCGACGACGGCATCGAGTAAGTCCCCGGTGCCGTTGCCGTGGATCGAGGAGATGGGATAGGGTTCACCGAGGTTGAGTTCCCAAAATTGACTCGCCAGGATAATGCTTTGGTCGGGGGATTCGCATTTGTTGACGGCGAGGAAAATGGGGAGGTGTTGTTGGCGTAGCCAGCGGGCCAGTTCTTCGTCGGCGGGGGTGGGGCCGGCTTGGCCATCGACGACGAGGATGGCGGCGTTGGCTTCGCTGAGGGCGAGGTTGGCTTGTTCGCGGATCATCGGCAGGAATTCGGTGTCATCGTCAAAGACAATGCCGCCGGTATCAATGACGATGAAGTCACGGTCGAGCCAAAAGGCTTGTTGATAGGTGCGATCGCGGGTAATCCCCGGTTGATCATGGACGATCGCTTGGCGACTGGCAGCGAGGCGATTGACTAGGGTGGATTTTCCAACATTCGGGCGACCAACGATCGCAACGATAGGCAAAGACATAGATTCTGTAAGTCCTGAACAGGAAGGGTCGTTAAAAATAACACCCTCCTGCGATCGTCAACATACGCAATCTGTCATATACCAAGAGGGCCGATTCTTTATCCTAACGGTTTTCGCTGAGCCTGTTGAGAAACGATCCTGCTGAATCCCAGAGAATCCTGACGCGATCGCGCCGTCTCATGGTCGCAACGAATCGGACTCTGCCGAGGGGGGAAGGAGCCAGTTCATTTTGGCGTTAACGTCTGCCTCAGACCAGCCGGTATAGTGGGCGAGGGTTTCTGCTTCAAGCTGTTGGCGATCGCTCACTTCTCGGTAATAGCCCTCGGCAGCGGGACAGTCGAGGGAGCCACGATAGGGATGCTGGATGATGTAGCGGCCTTGGAAGTTTTGGGTGTTGCCGGTGGTTTGAAAACTGAGGTCTTCGGGGAAGCGATCGCGCTCATAGCGCACATGGAGCCGCGTCATAAACACCGGATTCGTCGGCCCACTCGCCTGGGCATTCACCCAAAACGCCCCCGCCTGCTGTAACTCCGTCGCCGTCAACGGCTCCGCCGCACAGGGGTCACACCACGACATATCCCAGGCATATTCCAAAAAACCCACCTCTCGATTCGCCTGCTCATAGCTCGTTTGAAACAGAGCATTGTAGAACCGGCCAAACTCATCCTGCACAAAGTCCGGCACGTTAAAATCGGACGGAATCTGGACGGTGCGATAGTTGGTCAACTCCACCTGTCCTGTTGGGGTGAGGATGTAAATCAGCAAATCCTGCGGCCCTTGGGCGTTGAGCATCCCCAAGCGAATCGGCAGCATAAACCGGGGCGATTCGTAGGCCATCATCAGCGGGCGGAGGCGTTGGCGTTGGTTGGCGCGAAATTCCGTCAGGTTGACTCTGGCAACGAAAAATTTAAAATTCTGGCGGATGTAGGGGGTGAGCACTTGAGCCGCCCCGGCCGGGATGTTGTAGTTGTTTTGACGCAGCCAGGTTTCAAGGCCGCTGGATTCTTGGGCACTGAGGAGGACAATGTCATATTCGCCGACGCTAAACTGAGCCTCGACGGTGACCCCATGGCTGCCAGCGGCGAGGGTGGCGTAGTCTGCATCGTCAAATTGGGCAGTATTCCCGCCCCGTGTCGCTCCTCGTACGGGGAGATCGCAGGGGTTTTCGTCGAAATATTCCACCAATCGGGGCGCACTGAATTGATCTAGGCGAGTGATGATCTCAGGGTTGCTCACTTGTACCTGGTCTTGGCGGATCAGGGTGGGCAGAGGAACCACCAAGGCGAAGTTACGCACGTCGCCTTGGTAGTCGTTGGCCATGGTGAGGACGGTGCGATCGCCATTGCGGGCAATGATCACCTGGGAGGCTTGGTTATATAAACTGGCGTTGGCTTGGGAGACATAAAACCCACAGAAGGCCAGGGCTGGTGGCGCGATCAGCAAACTCAGAAGACCGATCACCAAGGCGATCGCGCTGCGTGATTGCTGTGGGATTCCGGTCAGGGGCGATCGCCACCAGTGCCGCTGTTGTTTCATGGGTTTTTTTTATACTGTGTTGCTCTAGTTCCACAGATCTCGCCACCAAGGACGACGAGGAGACCGTTCTGTGAGCCAATCAATTTTGGAATACACCTCTGTTTTACTCCATCCGGTGAGTTCAGCGACGGTATTCCCGGCTTGTTCTTGGCGTTCCCGGACGGCTTTGCGGTATTGATCCGCCGCACTACAGGACAGTTCACCGCGATAGGGATGGCGAATCACGTAGCGACCTTGAAAATTATCCGTGTTGCCGGTGTTTTGAAAGGCGAGATCTTCCGGGAAGCGATCGCGACTATAGCGCACATGGAGCCGGGTGATATAGGCATTCACCGCCCCCGGTTGCGGAAATGGAGTCGGCGCGATCCGTTGCCCATCCCCGCGTCCCCCATTGAGCCAAAACACCCCCGCCTCACGCAGTTCGTCCGGCGTTAACGGATTCGCCGCGCAGGGGTCACACCAGGACATATCCCAGGCATATTCTAAAAACGCCACCTCCTTATTGGCCCGCTCGTAGGAGGTTTGGAACATCGCTTGATAAAACTCGCCAAACTCATCCTCAATAAAGGCCGGCACATCGGTGTTAGAGGGAATTTTCACGGTGCGATAGTTGGTCACTTCCACCTGACCACTGGGGGTAAGGATATAGACGATCAAGTCTTGATCCCCGTTGGCGTTCAGCATCCCTAACCGAATTGGCAGCATAAACCGGGGCGATTCATAGGCCATCATCAAGGGGCGCAACTGTTGGGATTCATCGGCGTTGACTTCTTCGAGATTCACCTTGGCCACGAAGAATTTAAAATCCTGGCGGATGTAGGGGCGGAGGACTTCGCTCGCGCCCGTGGGGAGGGTGTAGTCGTTTTGGCGCAGCCAGGTTTCCAGACCGCTGGATTCCTTGGCACTGAGGATCAAAATGTCGTATTCCCCGACGCTGAATTCGGCCTCAATCGTGACACCGAGGGCGGCATCGCTTTGGGGTGCTGCACGATCAGCCTCCATGACCGCCGCCGGAGCGGGCACAGCAGAGGGCATCCGCAACATCTGCGGCTCACAGGGGTTGCTGTCGAAATATTCCACCAAGCGCGGCGCACTAAATTCGTCCAACCGCTTCAAAATATCCGGGTTGCCCACATGGACTTGCTCTTCGGTGAGCAAGACCGGCACGGGAACCACCAGGGCGAAATCCTCTAACTCGCCTTCGTAATCATTGGCCATGGTGAGGACGGTGCGATCGCCATCCCGCGCAATAATCACCTGGGACGCTTGATTAAACAAATCCGCATCGGCCTGGGCCACATAAAATCCACAAAACGCCAACGCCGCCGGGGTCATCCCCACAAACATCACGATTGCCAACAGCGACGCGAGCAGCGATCGCCAACCCTTACGCATCAAAATCATCACAATTCCTATCTCCTAAAACAAATACAACAAGCCCACTCTTCTTCACTCTCGTGCCATGGCTCCGCCGTGGCACGCTACCGGGGTGGCTCTGCCACCACACTGAGAAGCCCAAGAACTTCTTGGCAGGGGGGCGACTACTCTACGCTGCCTAACCCATGGATCAACGATTGAGCAGTGGCGTGGCTTTCCGGCTCCTGCCATTGAAAGCGAGACCCTGTCCACACCCGATCCAGCAACGGCGTTAAGGGCGACAGGGCAAACAAGGCCCAAAACATCGCCGTACTGACAAAAAATTCCTCTTGCAATAAAAACGCCAACCAGGCCACCGCCGCCGCCCAAACAAAACGACCGTGCCGCGCATTGGGAATTGAGCGCGGATCGGTGACCATGAACAGGGCAAACAACAGCAAACTACCGCTCATCAACTTATGCAGATACACATCCGCCGTCCAACCGAGGGCAAACATCCGCACCGCTTCCAAGCCGGCATAGGTGGCGAGGAACACCGCTGAGGTTTCCCAACGACCCACCCAGCGCAACACCAAGCCCCCCGCCCCGACGAAGAGAATTAAATACCAAGCCTGCGTTCCCCATTGGCCGGGCGATACCCAAGCGTCGGGAGTGAGGAGTAAGGCGACAATAATGCCAAAATTGGCGGGGTTGAAAAAGTGTTTATCGCGGTATTGAAAGAGGGTTTTACTGGCGATCGCCGCCCCTCCCGCTAACGCCATCGTCGCCACACTATTGCCCCGCAGCAACAGGCACAGCCCCAACCCGGTAATCAGCGCACTTTCCCAGGAGGGGATCGCCCAGAGTTTCACCCCAGGCTGATGGCGGAGGGTGGGCAGGAGCGATCGCGTCACCCACTGCATCCCTAGGCAACTCGCTCCCAACACCGCCAACAGTTCCGGGCGCAATGTCCAGTCACGGGTGCCAATGCCTAACAATAAAAACAACGCCAGAAAACTAATCTGGGCAATCCGAGCGTCTTTGAACATAGTTTCAAATTCAACGTCAATTGGCTCTAGTATGAACGGTCATTTTGAAAAATCCCCGCTTGTTACCGTTTGTGAAACGGGCAGCATTTCACGGGCAGGGTTTTTGTGGGGGGACCAGGTGCGATCGCGCTGGGGGAGCAAGGGGCTAAATCCGCCTTGTCGGCGCTTTTCAAAATTCAAAAACAAGGTGGCTTCAGCCCCTTGCGGCCTCTTTTGTAGTATTCTGTGTTATTTTGTATTACAGTACAGCGGGATCAACGGGGATCACGCCACAACACTAATTAACGGTGCTGGAATTTAAGAACACACTAGATATGGGCAGGTGGGTGATTGCCTCGAAGAAAGTTGCCTACTTTGGGAAACAACGTTTTAGCATAGAGAGGTAAGCATCCCCGCGCTAAAGCGACGGGGCTTTCGGTAGCCCTGAAACAGCCTGCTCTAAAGAGCAAAACAATCCCGAACCTCTAGGCAGGCTTACCACTGCCCCAAGCTTAGAAATATTGATTGCACCATTCCAGTCAGCATCACCATGCCAGCCACAATGCCCACAATTAAAGCTCTTCCCAGACCACAGCCCCATATGGTTGCAGCGGTGGCAAGTTTGACTGGTGTCGGCAGGCGGCACAGCCACCAACTCAATGCCTTCCTTAATGGCTTTGTAGGCCAGGAATTGACGGAGTTGATAGAACGCCCAACTGTTAGACCGTCTCCGTTCGGTCTTGCTTCTCGGTTGTTGGTTCGTGCGCTCTCTGATGCCTGTCAAATCCTCAATGGCAACGGCAGCGTTAAGCTGCTTGGCCTCTCGGATGATGGCAGCACTGATGGAATGGTTCAACCATTGTTGAAAGCGCCTCTCCCTGCCCGACAGCCGTTGCAAGACCTGGCGGCATCGCCGCCGACTAGACCTTGTGCCTTTCGAGGCTTTCTTCTGAAGAGATGCTCTTACCCTAGAAAATCTGTCTCGAATCTGATTCAACGGCTTGCCGTCCCAACCCTGACCTGTGCTGGTCTTGGCAATTTTGCGCCTGCCAAAATCAACCCCGATCACTTTGTCGGGTTTGATGGGATCGGGCGCATCATCCGTCAGTTGAATGTGGATGTAGTAGAAGCCGTCCCGATGCTGGCACAACTGGGCAGAGGTGGGTTTACGTCCTTTCAGCTTGCCCCGCTGATAATTGCCCATATCGAGCCTGATGTGTTCCCTGCCATCCAAAAGCGTCAGGCTCACAGTCCAGTCCTTCTCCCTGAAGGCAAAAACGCGAGCGTCGTAATCAGCCGACGTTGGCCGAAAGGCTTTGACGGGCCTGTGCTTCAGCTTGGCAGTCTTGCGGTTAGCCCCGACTCTGGCACAAACCCTGACGGCCTGGTTAGCGCTCAGTCCAAACCGCGCCCGAATGTCCTGGTAAACCTGGCTTTGAATGGTGGTCTTGCGGGTGACAGAGGG
Organism: Spirulina major PCC 6313; assembly: GCF_001890765.1. Taxonomy (NCBI): domain Bacteria; kingdom Bacillati; phylum Cyanobacteriota; class Cyanophyceae; order Spirulinales; family Spirulinaceae; genus Spirulina; species Spirulina major. The sequence continues at coordinate 1,704,811 of NZ_KV878783.1, forward strand.
CTTGACGGACTGATTGACAAAGTTGCAAGCGTCAGCAAACGCCTTGAGCAAAGCCTCAATCTTGAGGGCTTGTTCAGGCGTAGGTCGAAGCTTGCAAGTGATTGTCAGTGTTTGTTTCATGGGGCAATCGTATCACCCGTGAATAACTGGCAGCTAAAGCTGCCGTTCGTTTTTCCTCCCTGCGGCTTTAGCCCAGGGAGGAAAAACGTATCAAGGAGTTATCGTGAATAAATGTAACTCGCCTTTACACGCCATCGAAACAGGACAGTGGTTCAAGCTGATTTGCGGCGCAAGCTTTCAGCATTTACCGGCTGTGCGCAACCTTGCCCTTGCCTACACCTTGGCGGGTGCTGACTGTATTGATGTGGCTGCTGACCCGGCTGTCATTCAAGCCACTCAGGTTGCGTTGCGGGTTGCGGCCCAGTTGCGCGACCCAGTCCCTGGACAGAACGGTGCGGGACAGGCTCAACCCTGGTTGATGGTCAGCCTCAATGATGGGGTTGATCCCCACTTTCGCAAGGCGGAATTTGACCCGAACCTCTGCCCGGTAGACTGTCCGCGTCCCTGCGAGACGGTTTGTCCCACGGCTGCGATCGCACCCTCAACAGCAGGTGTAATCGATGCCCTGTGCTATGGCTGTGGGCGGTGTCTGTCCGTTTGTCCGAGCCAACTAATTGCAGCGCGATCCTATGTGTCTGCCCCGGAGGTGGTAGTGCCGCAACTCGTTGCCCTGGGCATTGATGCGGTGGAAATTCATACGCAGGTGGGCAACCTAGATGGGTTTAAGCGAGTCTGGCAGGTGTTGCGCCCTTGGTGCGATCACGGTAGTCACCCTCACGGTAGTCACCCTCACGGTAGTCACCCTCACGGTAGTCACCCTCACGGTAGTCACCCTCACATCAAACTCTTAGCCATTAGTTGTCCGGATCATCCCGATCTCTTGCCCTACTTGCGGAGTTTGGCCGATCTCCTTGATCCGTTGCCCTGTGCCTTGCTGTGGCAAACCGATGGCCGACCCATGAGCGGCGATATTGGCCCCGGCACGACCCACGCCAGCATCAAACTGGCGGCGAAAGTGCTGGGGGCAAACCTCCCCGGTCAGGTGCAACTGGCGGGGGGAACCAATGCCCAAACCGTGCCAAAACTGGCAGAGCGCGGTTTGCTGGCCCCTGGGTCAATGTTTGTGGCGGGGGTAGGCTATGGCGGCTATGCGCGTCAACTCCTGGCCCCGGTGCTGGAATCCTTGGCGCGGCGTTCCTCGTCCCGCCTTGAAGATCATCCCGATCTGCTCTGGGAGGCGGTGCGTCTGGCGGAAACACTCGTGCAGCCCCTGAAGGCTGGACAGTCTCAATCCCGGCGCGATTCCCATCCCTCCGATGGCCTCAGAATCGAACCGTCTGTCCGTTGCTTTTGATTGTTAAAAAAATTTTCTGATGGTCAACCCTAATAACAACGTGTCTTTAATCCCTCTAAATTCACCCAATCACGACCTCGATTCCGGGGCTAAAGGCCCTATGACCACGCGCACGGAAATTACGGACAACCTCGATCAACTGCTGGATATTTTTCCGCCGCCACTACGGGACGCGATCGCTAACCATCCCGAACACAACACCATGATCGAAGTGGTGATGGATTTAGGCCGCCTCCCGGAAGCTCGTTTTCCCAGCGGAGCCACGTTTTTAAGCGAAACCCCCATCTCCCGCCAAGATTTGGAATACAGCGTCCAGCACGTCGGGATGTTCAGCGGCGATAATCGCGCCGGGATTGAGCGCACCTTGCACCGGATCAGCGCAATGCGGAACCGTCAGGGCGAGATCGTCGGGCTGACCTGCCGCGTCGGGCGGGCGGTTTTTGGCACGATTGGCCTGATTCATGACCTGGTGGAAACGGGGCAATCGATTCTACTGTTAGGGCGGCCAGGGGTGGGCAAAACCACGGCTCTGCGGGAAATTACCCGCGTGCTAGCCGATGACCTCAATAAACGGGTGGTGGTGATTGACACCTCTAACGAAATTGCCGGGGATGGTGATATTCCCCATCCGGCGATCGGGCGAGCGCGACGGATGCAGGTGGCGCAACCGGAATTACAACACCGGGTGATGATCGAAGCGGTGGAAAACCATACCCCCGAAGTGATTGTCATTGATGAGATTGGCACGGAATTGGAAGCCCTCGCGGCCCGCACGATCGCAGAACGGGGCGTGCAACTGGTGGGCACCGCCCACGGGAACCAAATCGAAAACCTGATTAAAAATCCCACCCTCTCAGATCTGATCGGCGGCATCCAAGCCGTGACCCTCGGTGATGATGAAGCACGGCGACGGGGATCGCAAAAAACCGTCCTCGAACGCAAAGCGCCCCCCACCTTTGAAATTGCCGTGGAAATGTGGGAGCGGCAACGCTGGGCGATTCATCAGGATGTGTCTACAACGGTGGATCACCTGTTGCGGGGCGGTGAGCCGGTGCCGGAAGTGCGGGCGGTGAATCAATCCGGGGATGTGGAAGTGATTCAAGAGGCGGTGATCGCCCAGCCGAAACGCCCCAAAACCCCTGTGAATGCGCCGATCCAACTCCAGGGCTGGCGTGCGTCGGGACGGATGCAGCCGGTGCCGACGGCCAAGCCGAGCAGTTTTGATCAACTCTTGGATCAGTCTTTGGAAACAGAGGATCTGTTTGTGGCGAAGGAGCGGTTTCCGGGGCCCAATGGGGAGGAGTTTCCGGTCTATGTCTATTCCTATGGGATTGGCCGATCGCACCTCGAAAGCGCGATCGAGCGGCTCAATGTGCCGGTGGTGATCACGCGGGATCTCAGTGGGGCGGATGTGGTGCTGGCGTTGCGATCGCAAATTAAAAACCACACCAAACTCCGCCAAATCGCCAAATCCCGCCAAATCCCGATCCACGTCGTCAAATCCAGCGGCCTCCCCCAAATCACGAAGGCCCTACGGCGGATGCTGGGCATGGATGACTACGACTCCCCCGAAGCGATGGATCTGCGGCTATTCAGCTACAACGGCAGCGATGACGAACTCGAAGCCCTCGAAGAAGCCCGCCTTGCTGTGGAGCAAATCGTCCTCCCCAAGGGCCAACCCGTGGAACTCTTGCCGCGATCGCCCAAAGTCCGCAAAATGCAGCACGAACTCGTCGAACACTATCGCCTCCAATCCGACAGTTTCGGCGAAGAACCTAACCGCCGTCTCCGGATCTATCCGGCGTAGTGTATTGCCCTCACCCAACCCTCTCCCGTGGGCTAGCTACTGCTTATCCATAACCCAAGCTGCGAGTCTGGAGCTGGTAATACGTGAGCCAGAGGCTCACACTACCCTGCATGAAATCCTTTGTAGTGCGAGCTTCTAGCTCGCTGCCCTGATTGAGAGGGGGATCAAATTCAGGCTAGGTCAACATTAGAATGTTGTGTATAAGCGGTAGCCCACGGGAGAGGGCTTTGCACTCTCTTCTCCTGGGGCCGGGGATGAGGGCACAATACGGCTAGGGGGATTGATTCAATGGGCCTGTTAAGGAAATGTCTATGTCATCGATAACTGCTGCCGTGCCGCTTGGGGAGTTTTTGGCTCAAGGAAATCTTGAGGCATCACCCGCCTGGGAACTGATCGAGGGAATACCGACCCAAAAGCCGATGCCCACGCTGTTTCATTCGCGCTTGCAACGTAATTTGGTGAATCACATCAACGATCGCGCCGCTGGGTTTGAAGCCATTCAAGAATTGCGCTGTATTATCCCCCCCTATTCACCCGTGCCTAATATTGTGGCGATCGCTTCAGAGCGTCTTGGGGATCAGGATGGGCCATTTAATGGCGCTCCAGAGGTGGTGATTGAAATTCGTTCCCGCGACCAAAGCACCTTAGATTTACAAACGAAAATTCTCCATTGTCTCCGCTGTGGGACGCAATTGGCCTGGCTGATTGATTGCGATCGCCAACAAATTTGGGTGTGGGAAGGGGAAAACTTACCGCTGATCTATGGTGGGGGGGATGAGCTACCAGACTTTGGGTTAGGGCTTGAACTGACGGTGAATCAGGTGATGGCGATGACACAGCAACAACGCTAAATCTCACCCGGAAACCTGTAGAGAAAGGCTTAAGCTTGCCGGGGTTCGCCAGGGTTTCACGGTAGGCTAGACGCGATCTTGGCTTGAGATGAATTATGAATGCGATCGCCTGGAAAAAACTGCAAAATGGTTCCGATATTCGCGGCGTAGCCCTGGATGGGATACCCGATGAACCCGTCAACCTGACCCCGGAAGTGGTGGCGCGGATTGGTCAAGGGTTTGTCACCTGGCTCAGTGAGCAGCAGGGGAAAGGGTGCGAGGAATTAGCGATCGCGATCGGCCGCGATAGTCGCCTATCGGGCCCTGACCTGATGAGCCACATCACCACAGCGATCGCCGCCCTCGGAGTCACCGTCTACGATGTCGGCCTCGCCTCCACCCCCGCCATGTTCACCAGCACGATCGCCCCCCCGCTCCAGTGCGATGGCGCGATCATGCTCACCGCCAGCCATCTCCCCTTCAACCGCAACGGCTGCAAATTCTTCACCGCCCAAGGGGGACTCAACAAGCCCGACATCACCGCCATCCTCAGCCTGGCCGAGGCCAACGACATCACCCCTGCCCCCACCCCCGGCGAAATCCACAGCACCGACTTCATGGCCACCTACGCCGCCCAACTGGTGGAAATGATCCGCCAAGGGGTGAACCATCCCGATCACTATGATCAACCTCTCCACGGCCTCAAAATTGTCGTCGATGCAGGCAATGGCGGTGGTGGCTTCTACGTCAGCCAGGTGTTGCAGCCTTTGGGCGCGGACACCACGGGCAGCCAATTTTTAGACCCCGATGGGATGTTTCCCAACCACATCCCCAACCCCGAAGACGAAACCGCAATGGCCGCAATTTGCGAGGCCGTGACGGCGAATCAAGCCGATTTTGGGATTATTTTTGATACCGACGTAGACCGGGGCGCGGCGGTGGATGCCACGGGGCGCGAGTTGAATCGAAATCTGTTGATCGCGTTGATTGCAGCGATCGCCCTTCGGGAGCATCCCGGCTCAACGGTGGTCACAGATTCGATCACCTCAGACGGATTAACCCAGTTCATTGAGCAGGATTTAGGCGGGAAGCATCACCGTTTTAAACGGGGCTATAAAAATGTAATTAACGAAGCGATGCGGCTCAATGCAGCGGGGGAAGAGTCCTGGTTAGCGATCGAAACGTCGGGCCATGGGGCAATGCGGGAAAACCACTGGCTCGATGATGGGGCGTATTTGGTGAGTAAGGTGCTGGTGGAGTTGGCACGGGCTAGACTCGCCGATCGCACGGTGACAGATTTAATCGCCACCCTCCAAGAACCCGCCGAGAGCATGGAATTTCGCCTCAAGATTAAGACGGACGATTTTAAAACCTATGGCAATGAGGTGATCGCCGCACTGACGGCCCACGCAGAAGCCGAATCGGATTGGGCGATCGCACCGAAAAACTACGAAGGGGTGCGGGTCACTTGCACTGATGCCGCTGAATCGGGCTGGTTTCTCCTGCGTTTATCCCTCCATGACCCCGTAATTCCCCTCAATGTGGAAACCAATGTGGCGGGCGGCGTGGCGAAAATTCAGGCGCGATTGTTGGCATTCCTCCAACAGTTTGACGCGCTGGATTTAACCCCATTGCAACCCTAATGTATCGGGTGTATCCCACTTAGGAACTGTGAAAAGGGTTGACGATGTTTAGATTTTCAATTGTTGAATATCCAAAATCTTCTGTATAGATAGTTTCGATTTTGGCATCTAAACAAGCTGCAATAATCATTGCATCCCAATGTGACAGGCTAAAACGGCTCATTAAATTTTCAGCCCGATCAATCACAGCCCAATTTGGCAAAATAGTGTACCAAACTTGTTGCAAATCTCGAATATATTGATAGGATTTTTTTCTGTCATAACCCAGTGACTCTAATTTACGACTCGCTGCTAAATACTCACATGCAACTTGCCAGATCAAAGCACCATCTGTCAGGGAAGAAACCAAGGAAGCGGCGATCGCTTGTTTGGCAAGATCACGGGGATCATGAACATAAATCAGGATATTAGTATCAACGGCGTTCATGTAGCATATCTCTCGTGAATTTTGAAGCATGAGAGGGAAGGGAATTTTCTTGCATTCGCTTCACCAGTTGCGTTAAAAAGTGTTGCTTTGTGGCTTGATCCGTGATTTGAGGAGGGATGATTTGAGGTGTTTTAATCAGAATTTCAACTTCCGCCCCTTCAGGTAAATCACAGGCTGTTTGTAGAATAAATGTGCCTTGATGGTAAATCGCTTTCACGGTTTGAGGCATGGGATAAGCTCCATCGTTGAAGAGTTAAGGGTGAGTGGGTTTCGGTTTGGGGTGAGCAATCCCCATCCTATCGTTTACTGGGAGGGAGCGTGAGGGGTGGCGGGGCGATGGGCATTTGGGGCGGGGCGGTGCGCCACATCAGGGCGATTTCGTCGGGGGTGAGTTGGTAGGCTTGGTTGATTAGGTGGTTTAATAAAACCAGACATTTGAAACACCCACTCCAACTCAAGATTAACCTAAGCCCCTTGCTTGTGAAATCGCTGTCTTGGCTGTCCGAATACCACGCCCATCCAGGCTAATTCTGCACAAACAAATTATGGAAGCCCTCGAAATCGCGGCGATCGTTGACGATCACGGTAATCTCCAACTTGAAGAACCTCTAAAACTCGCGGCTCAACGTCGAGTTCGTGTGATTGTTCTGCTTGAGGATGATCCCGATGATGAACCGAAAACAGCCGTGTTAGATGATTTACGTCAAGGATGGCATGAAGCCAAAACCGGCCAAACGCTTCCTCTTTCTGAGTTGTGGGCTGAGGATGAATCTGGTGAGTGAGTCCTACCCTGTGGAGATTGAACTCTCAGCGATGTTTATTCGCCGTGTTCGTACTCTGCAAAAGCGTTATCGTAGTATTCGCCAAGATATCGAGCCAGTTATTCAGAAACTTCAAGCTGGAGAAGTCTTAGGCGAACAGATTCCTAATGTTGGTGATGCGGTCTTTAAAGTTCGGGTCAGAAATCGAGACATCCAAAAGGGAAAACGTGCCGGATACCGTCTGATCTACTACCTTAAAACCAATACAAAAATCATTCTCCTCACTCTTTATTCAAAATCTGATCAATCTGACATTACCGCCCAAGAAATCCGGGATATTTTGGCAGAGTAATGACTAACGATCGCGCTCTCTACTCATGCGGCGGCGTGATGGGCATTCGGGGCGGGGCGGTGCGCCACATCAGGGCGATTTCGTCGGGGGTGAGTTGGTAGGCTTGGTTGATCAGATCGTTTAATTCTTGTTCGAGATGCGCGATCGCACTATTGCGGGTTTGGATGGTAAGGGCGAGTTCGCTGCCTCACAGATCCATGATTTTCTGGTTCAATTTAGACAGGATTACTTTCTGATATAATAAAAATGTACTCCCAAAGGGGGTGATTATAATGTCTCACGATATCATTTTCAGCTTTAACGATATCAAAGCTACACAGGCTGCGGCTTTTTTAGTGAAGTTGCACGGTCAACCCTCTATGAGCTACTTAGGGCTGCTTAAGATGCTCTATGTTAGCGATCGCCGATCTCTGGAATCTAGTGGTTATCCGATCACTGGCGATGAATTTGTTTCCATGAAGTATGGCCCCGTTTTGACCCGCATCTATGATTATGTAAAGCCCCAAGGGGGACGTGTTTTTTCTGACTACTGGTCGAGCTATATCGCTACAGTTGCCTCTCCTCGAAATCCTCAAAAAAAAGTTTATATCACGTTAATTGATGATCCGGGTGATGATGAACTTTCACCGATAGAAGAGGACATCCTGAGAGCCGTATATCAAGAATTTGGACATCTTGATCCGTTTAAGGTTGCGGAATGGACTCACTCGCTGCCGGAATGGATCGATCCACAAACATTAGATCGAAAAGTTGTCAAGATCAGCATTCTTGAACTGCTCAATTATTTAAATATTTCCGATGAACAGATTCAAGAAATCCGAGAAACTGCTGAACGAGAACGCTATTTAGATGAGGTTCTCAATGGCTAGGTTTTCGATTAATCTGGGTGATATTTTCTTATTAAATACAGGAGCGACTAAACCGCATTGGTATATTGCGATCGCTCCTTTTTTATCGGAAGAATATATTTTTGTGAATGTTTCAACCTGGCGCGAGGGGAGCCAGAGTAATGATGAAACTTGTATTTTAAGACCAGCCCAACGAATGCCGAAATTCATCAGGCATAAATCATTTATCGCCTATCAATATGCTAGGAGTTTCACAGCGGATCAACTTGAAAAATTCATTATTCCAGATTCTCCAATTCCCTACGATACGCTTGATCCGATGAGTTTAAAACGGATTCAAAGAGAAAGTTTACAAGCAAAAAGACTCAAAAATAAATATCTCAAAGCACTTAAAGCCTATTTGGGTGTTGACTAGGATTATGGAGGCGGCGGGGCGATGGGCATTCGGGGCGGGGCGGTGCGCCACATCAGGGCGATTTCGTCGGGGGTGAGTTGATAGGCTTGGTTGATCAGGTCGTTTAATTCTTGTTCGAGATGCGCGATCGCACTATTGCGGGTTTGGATGGCGGGGGCGAGGTCGTTGTAGGCTTCGAGGGCGTGGCGGCGAGCGGTGGGGCCGAAGCTGCTGCCTTTGGGTTGACGTTTTTTCAGTTCTTTAATGAAGTCGTCTTCGCTGAGTTGGCTAAAGTCTTCGAGTTTGCGGCCAGGTTTCGCAATGTTGTGTTCTGTGCGAAACCAGTTGATCAGGTCGCGGTGGCTCTGTTGATTCTGTTGAGTAAGTTCGATCAATTCAGCGACGTGGGGTTCTACTTGGGCGCGAATTTCTGGGGTTGGAGGTGCGATCGGTAAGGTTTCAAATAAATATCCCATTGGACTAATCGAACCTGATAACATTCTTGTGAAATATCGATGGCTATACCACCAAATCAAAGGAGAGTTCAAACACGCGACTAAATAAAAATCACTACACGGCAAAATGAAAGTTTTATCATTTCCATAGCATCCTGACTCATCAAAAGCATACTGTGGAAGTGTTTGAATGACTTGGTAAAATAGCTTGGAATTCTCGAAACTATCATAATAAGCACACGCCCGAAGCTCCCACCAATACTTTCCTTGATCACTTCGTTTTTTGAGTTTCTTTTTGAACTGAATTAAGTGATCATATAGTTGGGGATAATTTCCTTTAAAAATTCCTTCTGCTTCTTCCAGCGATTTTGCACTACTCCATTTCCAAGATTTATTAGCACTTGATTGTATTAGAATTATCCAGAGATTTTGCCATTCTGGAGACCAGCGTTTAATATCTTGGCCGCGTAGATAGGGCTTAATGATTTCGGCGGATTTTGGATCGGCTTGAATTAGTTTATTTTTGGTGTCATTGTCGATTAAAAATGCTTCATTAAATCCGGTTAAAACACCTCGATAGGGTTTAACCCCAGCAAACTCTTTTAACGGCACACCCACAGCGCGGATTTTGTCCATGAGGTGATCCACATCTGGGGGTTCGAGGCTCCAGGCTTGCTCAGAAAAACGAGACCAAGGGACAGGATAGCCCGATTGGGTCACATATTGGGGGAGGTTAATTTGGGGCAAATCTTCGCGGGGAACCGGGCAAATTGTGACCGGATGATCAGGGTTTGGGGACTCCTCACGCCGCGCCACAATAATACAAGGAAACGTATCCGCATCAGGGAAAATTGGCGCGTGACCAAAATCGATAATTTCCTCCATCACCACCCGCTCCCGGAAAAAGCCCCGCAACCCCTCCCCATAGCCCGCCCGCATCCATTTATTCGTCACAATATAAGACAACATCCCCCCCGATTTGAGCAGATTCACCCCCTTTTCATAAAAATAAGTGTAGAGGTCTGCCACCCCATCATAGGTCGCGTAATGTTCCTGTAAATAAGGCTTAAACGGCGCGATATATTCCTGACGCACATAGGGCGGATTGCCAATCACCACATCAAACCCCCCCGCATTCATCACCCCCGGAAACGCCGCCCCCCAATCCAACGCCAACGGGTCAACCTTGCGGTCTGCAATTAACGAATTGCCTTGGCGAATATTGCCGTCTAAATCCGCTAACTTTTTTCCCTTTTGCGCCGTTTGTAACCAGAGCGATAACTTTGTGATTTCCACCGATTCCGATGACAGATCCACCCCGTACAAATTTCCCTGCAAAATCTGCCGATACACCCCCGCCTGATCAAACTCCTGATCTAAATAGAGATACGCTTGACGATAGTCCTGCACCAAAAAATCAAACGCCGCAATCAAAAACGCCCCCGACCCACAAGCCGGATCGCACACCGTCAACGGTTTTAAAACCTCATCTAAATAGGTCTGCCAATCCGCCGAACTCTCCAACTCAGACCGACCCAAAACGGCCACCTTACGCCGCTCCAAATAGCCCCCCACCGTCACCCCCACGATATACCGCGTAATGTAGGCCGGAGTGTAGAAAACCCCCTGCTTTTTGCGCTGGCCCTGCTTCGCGTTGTAGGTTTCATCTTGGGCGAGCGATCGCAACTCCTCCAAATCCGTCACCGACTGCTCAAAAATCCGCCCCAACACATCCACCGAAACCTCATCGGCATAATCGTATTGCGTCAACCCATTCATGGCACTACAGAGGGAATCATTGACCGTCAATTCCTCATCCAAAAGCGGATCATGACGGAACAAACCGCCGTTATATTCCGGAATCGGCGGGTCATCGGGGTTGCCCTCATTCACCCAGCGAAACACCGCTTTGTAGTTGTCCCAAATCGGGCGGGGATAGTAGGGATCATGGTGATCGTGGGCTTTGCGAATCGTTTGGCGCGGCAATAGTCCCCGGTCTTCACAAAAAGCGATAAACAGGATGCGATCTAACACCTTTTGGGCCTTTTCCACGAGGATCAGATCGCGGTTTTTGCGCCGTAGTTTGCTCACCCGTTGGAAATGTTGGGTGAGTTCAAGGCGCAGGGCTTTGTATTGGCGGTAAAGTTCTTCCGTGACGATCGCTTCCGTTGCGTCGGATTCTTGGAGGAGGCGATCGATTCGCGACTCTTGATCAGCGGTGCTGGGTAAAAAGTTTTTGCGATAGAGCAGAAAAAAGAACTGTTTAAACTGCTCTAGATCCGCGAGCTTTTCTAACTCGAACACTTGAGCAGAGGCGTAGGTTTTGTCCACATGATAGAGGCGCAATTCTCGATAATTCGAGACAATCACCCACTTGCAGCCAGCGGTATGGTTGGCATACCGCCAGCCCTGATCCACGGCGGATTCTTGGCGGCTGCCGGCTTTGTCGAGGTTGGTTTTAGATCCTTTCAGTTCGATGGGGGCAATGATCCGCCCCGTCAGTTTTTGACCGTCTGGCGGGTCGGAAAAAAAGCCGATCGCCGCATCCGCCGCGCCGCCCCTAGCGGCAATCGTCGCTTCGGCGTGAATATCCCAGGTCTCCCCCGAACCACTCATCACGGAACGATAGCCCAGGATGGTCTGAAAGATGTCGCGCAAAAAATCGCCGTGGAGGGAGACTTCTTTGATTTTGTCGAGGGTTCCGCTCTGGATGCGATCGCTCCAGCGGTTGAGGAGGGCGTGGCGATCGCTCAAATCCAGGGGAAAACTATAGGCTCGCACCGAGTTTTTGAGGAGCTTCGGTTGAAAGAGGGGGATGAGACGCGACATAATCAAACTCGCAGAAATACGCTGCTATCCTAGCGCGAGGGGCGTGGTTAATCCGTGGGGAGGGTGAGACGTTGCCAGTGGAGGGCGGCGGTGTGGGGGTCGCGTGACCAACGGAGAAAGGGGCCGGTTTGGCCGCGGGTGAGACCGGCTTGCACGATCGCACGGCGGGGGGCTTCGGTGGCGAGGGCGATCGCTCGTCCCGGTTCACACAATCCCCAACGCACCAGATTTTCCACCCCCGCCAAGAGGGGGAGGGTTGTCCCGGCCAGGGTTTCAGCATCGAGGCGGGCTGTGCCGTGGGTGACGGTGATCGTGCGATCGTCCCAGGGATAGTCGCCATCGGGTAAACCCATCGGGGCCAGGGCATCACTGACCAAAAACACCCCATCGTGCTCCATCCGCAGCAGCAGATCCAACATCAGCGGACAGATATGCTCCCCATCGGCAATCACCCCGCAGCGCACCGTTGCACGGGTGAGGGCGGCTCCGAGCAGACCGGGATCGCGGTGGTGCAAGGGGGGCATGGCGTTAAAGGCATGGGTGACCATCGTTGCGCCCTGGTCGAAGGCCTGGTGGGCTTCGGGGGCGGTGGCAAGGGAATGGCCGAGACTGACGATAATATTTTGCGCGGTGAGGAAGGCGATCGCGTCTCCGATGGGGTCGAGTTCCGGGGCGAGGGTGACGATTTTAACCAAGTCGCCATAGTCCCCGATGATCGCGGCCATGATCTCGCGGTTGAGGGGTTGTAAATGGGCGGCGGGATGTGCGCCGCGCTTGCTGGGGTTGAGGCAGGGGCCTTCGAGGTGAACCCCCAGGATTTGGGCGCGGTGGGGTTGGGGGTGACGCAGGGGAGAGGCGGCAATCACGGCGAGGGCTTGGTGAATCTTCTGGAGCGAGGTTGTAACAAGGGTGGGACAAAACCCGTCTACCCCTTGATCCCACAGATAGGCGGCGATGTTGTCCAGGTGGGGATGATCGTGATGTTGGAGATCCGGAAAGGCTAACCCTAGGCCGCCGTTAATTTGTAAATCAATTCCCCCCAAGGACAACCAATCACCATCAAAATCAAATTGGGGGACACGGGGCAGAGCTTCCGGGGCGGGACTGGCTAGGGTGATGGCGGCGATCGCGCCCCCTTCAACGTAAATATGGTGCAAACCGGAACGACCGGGTAAGCGAGCATCGGTGAGCAAACAGTCGGTCATCAATTCAGAACTCCGCCAGAATCCCCCCAGAATACCAAGGGGAACGCGCTCATTGATACAGTTGAGAAAGATATTCTCTTGGGACAATAAACCCTACGTCACCCCCAATCCATTGGTTTTAATCCATCTTCTAGCCCTGAGGAGCAACGTTCCATGACCTATGATCTCCCGCCCATTGGCATTATTATGGGCAGTGATTCCGACCTGCCCACCATGACCGCTGCGATCGCCATTTGTGAGCAGTTTGACATTCCCCACGACGTTGCGATCGTCTCCGCCCACCGCACCCCCGATCGGATGGTAGACTACGCCAAAACCGCCCATCAGCGCGGCCTAAAAGTGATCATCGCCGGAGCGGGTGGGGCGGCCCATCTGCCGGGCATGGTGGCCGCCTTGACCCCCTTACCAGTCATTGGTGTGCCTGTTACCACCCGCCAACTCAACGGCGTAGACTCTCTGTACTCGATTGTGCAAATGCCGAGGGGGATTCCCGTTGCCACCGTTGCGATCGGCAATGCCCAAAATGCCGGACTCTTAGCCGTGCAGATGTTAGCCGCCCATGATCCGGATCTCCTCGTCCAAGTGCAAGCCTATCGTCAATCCCTGACGGATCAAGTGCTAGAGAAACAAGCCCGCCTCGATCGTGTTGGCTCCGCAAACTACCTCGCAACCATGCAGTAGAGGGATTATGGGCTACGTGTTGGTGTGCAATCCGAAAACGGATCATGAAGCAATCTATCCCCTCAATCCGGGACGGAACACCATTGGCCGTGCGCCCACGAATCAAATTGTGATTAAACATAACAGTTTGTCGCGCCGCCATGCGGAAATTTTGATGGAGCGCGATCGCACCCATCCCGACCAATTTCGCTTTCTGCTGCGGGATCTAAAAAGCCTCAATGGCACTTTCGTCAATACCGTCAAAATTAAACAGCGGGAAATCACCCTCGACGATGGCATCACCCTCGGCATGGTGGCCCTAAAACTCTTCGACACCGACAGCGAGTTTGCCGACGAAAACGAAGACCCCACCGATGCCCCCCTGCCCATCGTCCACCACTATTCCCCCAAACAAACCCAAGTCGTCCTTGAAGACTTCATTGATAAAAATCAACGCTCCGGTTCCGCCCTGCGCCTCAAGGAAAAGGATAAAAATCAACGGGCCGTTGATAAATTAAAAATTCTCCTTGAAGTCAGCAAACAACTGGCCTCCTCTGCGGACCCCGATCAACTACTCGATAAAATTTTAGAATTGTTGCTCGAAATTATGAACGTGGATCGGGCCGCGTTATTACTTGTCGATGAACGCACCCAAAAGCTTGAACAAAAGGCCGTCAAGGCGCGATCGGGCCTCTCGGTGCGCTATCAGTTCTACAGCACCAAAATCACCAACTATGTGCGCCGCCATGGGGATGCGGTCTTAACCGATGATGCGGCCGAAGATCATCGCTTTGAGGGGTCGCATTCTATTTTGATTCAGGCGATTCGTGCCTCGATGTGTGCGCCGCTGCAACCCCGTGAGGAGGTGATTGGCGTGTTGTATGTGGATAATTTAACCTGCTCGAATGCCTATTCGGGCGAGGATTTAGAGTTTCTCACCGCCTTGGCCAATCAGGCAGCGATCGCGATCGAAACCACCCGCCTCGCCAACAAAATGCGCGAAAACGCGATCTGGAGGGACAAACTCGAACGATTTTTCCCCACCACCATTAGCCGCAAACTCCGCGAAGGGGGCGACCTCGGCATTATTGAAACCGAAGTCACCGCCCTCTTTGCCGACATCACCGACTTCACCAAAATGTCCTCGACCATGGAACCCCGCGCCGTGATCGAAATGCTCAACGACTATTTCAACGTCATGGTGGAAGAGATCATTTTCACCTACGAAGGCACGTTAGAAAAATACATCGGTGACGCTCTCCTGGCGATCTGGGGTGCGCCCTATTCCCGCCCCGACGATACCGATCGCGCCGTCCAAGTGGCGATCGAAATGCAACACGCCGTCCAACGCCTCAACCAAGACTGGCAAGACCAAGACCGCCAACCCATCGCCATCCATATCGGCCTCAACAGTGGCCCCGTCGCAGCGGGAAATATTGGCTCACGCCGCCTGATTCAATACGCGGCGATCGGTGACACCACCAACGTCACCAGCCGGATCTGTGATGTGGCCAAAGCCGGGGAAATCATTCTCGCCGCCAGCACCGTCCAACGCCTCAACTACAAAGACTACCCTTTGATCGAACTCCCCCCCACCCTCGTCAAGGGCAAGCAAGACCCGCTGCAACTCTACCGCCTCGAATGGCGTGAATTGCCCTCCCTCCATGAAGTGACAAGCCATTCCTCCCGCCCCAAACTTTAGCGTCCCCAAGCACAGCCAAAATCAAGCTGTAGGGTCACGACACGCTTTCATCAGTGGGGTTACTGCTGATCCATCACCCCAGCAGCGATACCCCTAGGCGGGGAGTTCAATCCCCGCCTCAGAGCGAAAACCCGTTCACACGGGTTCTGGAGTGGGCTTCAGCCCACTTTCGCTATGAGCCAAGCACTTCAGTGCTTGGCGGATCGGGGTTCGGCGCACTCATCTTCACAAATCTTGGGGTTTCCCGGACCGGATTTCGTATCCGTCGAGGATGGAAATCCTCTGGCAATACCTGCAATTCACCAATCCGCCGTAACCCATTGATTCAGGGGTGTTGCGATCGCGGCAGATGCGGTTGATGCAGATTTTTCGATAACGTTTAGATTAAGATGAATGGCTTTTATGAATGAGATTGATCATGTTCCGCCTCCTGCCTGCATGTTTTGCCGCTTCCTTCCCTGTGTCACGGTTGTTGTGGAGCGGGTGTTTGCTGTTCTTGTTGCTGACCCTCACCGCCTGTGGGGGGGGATCGCCCTCAGTGAGTCTTTCTCCGAACAGTGATACGATCAAAAAAGCGATTATCCTGCAAGTTAAGCATAGTCAAAGTGCCATTAGTCAACAGCTTAATGCGGCGAATCCAAACTTACGCATTTCTCATATTAAGGTTCGTCAATTAGACGCTCAATATCTGGCTAAGTTACCGACCTATCACCTCCAAGGTCGTTATGATCTAGACCTTGAATTACCGACCCAAACTGTCAAGCAGTCGGGGAATTCATTTGATATTTATTTGCAGCGGCAACGCGAGGGTAAAACCTGGCGATGGTTGCAACCGGAGTCTCAGGATTCAGAGGCAGCAGAGGGCATGGCGCAGCATTGGCGGACGTATCTGATTCATTAAGACTGAGGGGTATGTTTTGACGACTGAGGGCGGTGCGATCGCACTGGATTGAGGGTCTATCCTGGGCGGTGATACGAATGAATAATCAATATATTTCATTACATTAGCGGTTGACTTTAGTGTTTTTTCTTGTGTACTTTTCTGAAACGGTCTATCATTAAACACTGTGGGGACAAAAAGTTAAGATACAGCCTTGATCTAAACAATTGAGTACATTAATCCCGTTACATTTCCTGCTGTCTACCGGTGATGCTGTGCTGGGTTATCAAGGTTAGGGCTGTAGGCAGAATTGTGTTTATTCGCCATGGGTTCAGATCTGACAAGGAAATACTGGCACAGCCGTATGCTTCTTGAGCGTATCGCCTGAACTGGACTTTTGAATTGTCACTACACCCATTCAGGTACATCTACACTACCAGCACCCCTGCGTTATGATTAAGCGCTCATCGCGGATGCCATCGACTCCGACCCGATCGCACCCTTCCAGACTCTCTCGCCCTCGCCGCACGGCTGCGGAGATCCGCGCTTCGATTAAAACCCCTCCGCTCCATTCTCTCGCGACTCAAGGCGATCGCCAGGTAGTGCGATCGCCCCAACCCCCCAAACGGTCTCCGGATCATGCCTTGATCTATCGCCTCGTGGGGGTGGTGGGGGGTGGGGTCGCCATGGGGCTGATGATCGCGATTACCCTCCTGTCCCAATCGGAACGTCCCTCAACCTCGATTCAGATCGACAGGGTGCAGCCCAAAACAGCCCAAATGCAATTTGGCAGCCCTGATCCCCTCCGCGATCGCGCTCAGTTCTCCCTCGGTGCATCCATCCCGGTGCTGCAAACTCAGATTGATGCGGCGATCGCTGGGTATCCCGCTGGGCATGTGGGGCTGTTGGTGGTGGATTTGGATACGGGGGATTATGTCAACAGCAACGGCCTAGAATCGTTTTCGGCGGCCAGCACGATTAAACTGCCGATCCTCGTGGCGTTTTATCAGGATGTGGATCAGGGGGCGGTGAGTTTGGATGAATCTCTGACGATGACGGCGGAATTGGTGGCGGCGGAAGCGGGAACGATGAAATATAGCCCCGTCGGGACGCAGTTTTCGGCCTTGGAAACGGTGACGACAATGATCACGATTAGCGACAACACGGCCACAAATATGATCATTGCCCGTTTGGGGGGATATGACGCACTGAATCAGCGTTTTCAGGACTGGGGACTCCAGCAAACGGAGGTGAAGCAATGGTTGCCGGATTTGGGCGGTACGAATGTGATGAGTCCGGTGGATGTGGTGAATCTGTTGATCCGGTTGGAGCGGGGGGAACTGGTGTCGCTGCGATCGCGCGATCGCATTTTAAGCACCCTCACGGCGGTTAAGAATCGCCAACTCTTGCCCCAAGGCCTCGACGAAAAGGCAGTCATCGCCCATAAAACGGGGACGCTGGGCGGGGTGCTGGCGGATGTGGGGCTTGTGGATGTGCCCAACGGCAAACGCTATGCGATCGCCGTAATTACCAAACGCCCCCGCCATGATCCCCAAGCCCAAACCCTAATTCAAACCCTCTCTCGGCTGACCTATCAACATTTCAGCACACGGTAGCCTTGAACGGTTGGAGCGGCAAGAGGAACAAACGATGGTGTAGGTTTTAGAATAGGGCTGCAACTTATCGGATGGTGTTGATGTCAACCCAGAGGAGTTGTCCCATTGCTCTGTTGGCAAAATCTATGTCATCGTCGTTGCTTGAGTTTGTTGATCGCCATCCCCTGACCCTGCCGCCCCATTGTCGTTTTGGCGAGGCGATCGCTGCCTTGCACCAGGGCCAAAAAACCTGCGTGCTGGTGGTGGAATCGGGTCGCCTCCAGGGGATTTTTACCCAGCGGGATGCGGTGCGCTGCCTCGTCAATGTGACGGCACAGCAGAATCAAACCCTAGGGACGCTGATGACGGTAAATCCGATCACCCTCACGGCGGCGGATGTGGATGC
The DNA here is from genome assembly GCF_001890765.1 of Spirulina major PCC 6313. NCBI lineage: Bacteria > Bacillati > Cyanobacteriota > Cyanophyceae > Spirulinales > Spirulinaceae > Spirulina > Spirulina major. The sequence goes on from NZ_KV878783.1 coordinate 1,723,019, forward strand.
GATCGCGATCGCTCAAATGTTTTACCGCCACCACATTCGCCATCTGCCCGTTGTCCATCCTGACGGCACGGTCCTCGGCCTGATCACCCCCCACCAGATCCGCCAAGTTTTGCAACCCGTCGATTTGCTCCGCCTCAAAGCCATTGAAGAAGTGATGACCTATCCCGTCATCCAAGCCAGCCCCGACACCGCCCTCGTTGCGATCGCCGCTCAAATGACCGAGCACCGCGTCAGTTGCGTCGTGATCACCACCCCCCACCCCTCCCAAGTCGGTCAGCAAGCCCTCGGCATCATCACCGAAGCCGACATGGTCACCCAAGCCGCCCAAGGCTTGAATTTCGACCATCTCCCTGCCCGCCGCGTCATGGCTACCCCCGTGCTCACCATTGCCCCCCATGCCACCATGTGGCAAGCCCATCAATTGATGAACCAGCATCGGGTGCGGCGGTTGGTGGTGGTGAACGAGCAAGAGCAACTCCAAGGCATCATCACCCAGACGAATGTATTGCAAGCGGTGGACTGTGTGGAAATCTACCAAACGATGACCACGTTGCAGCATGTCCTCGATGAGCAGCGGCAGGAATTGACCAAACTGAACGCGGAACTCAGTGCGCAGGTGGAAGAGCGTCAGTTAATTGCCCAACAGTTGGCCTCGTCGGAGGGCAGACTCCGGGGTATTTTGGAAGCGATGACCGATGTGGTGCTCGTGATTCGGATGTTGGCGGGGCGGATCGACAATATTGATATTGCGCCCACCCATCTCAGCACGCTCTACGATGCGGAACAGGATTGGCTCAATCAAACGATTTCGGCATTTTTTGACCCCGACCAAGGCCCCACGTGGGGACGGCGGATTGAGCAGGTTTTGACTCTGCAACAGGGGCGCGATTTTGACTATCGCTTAACGTTGTCGGGGCGAGAGGTGTGGTTTTCGGCGCGGATTTCCCCGTTGGATGACCAGACGGTGATTTGGGTGGCGCGGGATATTAGCGATCGCAAACGGGCCGAAGCGGAACTCTACGAAAAAAACCGCATCCTCAAAGCCACCCTCCAAGAATTGCGCGTCACCCAAGCTGAACTAATCCAATCAGAAAAAATGGCCGCCTTGGGGCAATTGGTGGCGAGCATTGCCCACGAAATTAATACACCCCTGGGGATCATTAGCTCAGCGGGACGGGTGATCGAGAATTTTTGGCAGGAGTCCCTAGGGTTACTGTTGCAAGCCTGGCAAGGGTTTAATGCCGCCCACCAAGAGCAGTTTCTTCACCTCTTAACCCAGATGCATCCCCCCTCGCCGCCCCTTTCGACACGGGAGCAACGCCAAATGCGCCGCCAATTGACGACCGCCCTCGAAGCGGAGGCGGTTCCCGATGCGCTAGCGGTGGCCCGGATCTTTAGCGAGATGGGGATGGTGGACTATCATCCCCATTTGCCCCTGCTGCGGAGTGAGAGGGGGTTAACGATCCTCCATTGGGTGCATCAATTGGTGACGATGCAGATGAGCACGCAGAATATTGCGATCGCCAGCAAACGCGCCGCGAAAATCGTCTTCGCCCTCAAAAGCTATTCCCATTCCGACCACAGCGAAGCCCGTTCCCCCGTTGATATTGCCGCTAGCCTTGAAACCGTCCTCACCCTTTACCACAATCAAATCAAGCAGGGCGTAACCCTAGAACGACGCTACACCGACGATCTTCCCCCCCTGAGTGGCTACCCCGATGAACTCAGTCAAGTGTGGGCGAACCTGATTCACAATGCCCTCCAAGCGATGGGGAATCAGGGGGCGCTGACGATTACCACTCAGGCGTGCGATCGCGCCATCGAAGTGCAGATCACCGATTCCGGGCCCGGGATTCCGGCGGCGGTGTTGCCCAATATTTTTAAGCCCTTTTTCACCACCAAAGTAGCGGGCGAAGGCAGCGGCCTAGGGCTGGATATTGTGCGAAAAATCATCGATCGCCACCACGGCACGATCGCCGTCAACAGTGAACCCGGCTGCACCACGTTTACCGTCTGTCTGCCCCTTGATATTCCTGATCCCGATCCTATAGTTTGAGAAACCACCCTTTGCGATACAGGCCGTAGAGGACGACATACCAGATCAAGATATTGGCGATCGCAAACAACAGCGACCCATTCAACGCCCCCGCCCAGGGCACAAACAGCGTTTCATAGAGCCAAGCATAGGTACTCGGAGCCTCCTCACCGCTGCCAATCTGGGTATAGTACAAAATCCGCACCCCAATCCCCGACGCGACAAACACAAAAATCGCATTCATCCCCATCACCTGCAACGGAAAACTCCAGCGCCGGATCTGGCGCACCTCGATCAACTCATAACAAGCTGCCAACAGCAACAGCGACCAGCCGCCGCTATAGAGCACATAGGAACTCGTCCACAATTGCTTGTTAATCGGAAACACCAGGCCCCACAACGCCCCCACAATCACCAACCCCAAGCCAAACATCACCAACCCCCCACTGGTGCGCGAGGTGCGCGGCTGATCCCGCAGCCAATTCCCGGTGAAATATCCCAGCAGGACGGTGGCGATCGAGGGTAGGGTGCTGAGGAGGCCTTCCGGGTCAAAGTTGGGGGTATAGAGATGGGACGCACCGAGAATGAGGCGATCCACGTAGCCCGCCACATTGCCTTCTGGGGTGAGTGATCCGATGCCCACACCGGGCACGGGAACCGCCATCAGGATCAACCAGTAGAGCAGCAAGATCCCCACTGTGGCGATCCACAGTCCCCGCCATTTGAGGTTCAACACCAAGAGCGACCCGCCTAGGTAGGCGAGGCTAATCCGTTGCAGCACGCCTAAAATGCGCAGATCACGAAAATCCGGGCTGGGCCAATTTTTCCAGATGAAGCCGAAACTGTTGAGGAAAAGTCCTAGGGTGAAGAGGAGGGCGCAGCGGCGCAGGATGCGAAGATATAGGGCGGTGTCGATCGCGGTGCCGGTGTGGTATTTGTGTAGGGAGAAGGCCATGGCGGCCCCGGCGATGAATAAGAAGGCGGGAAAGACGAGATCCGTGGGGGTGAAGCCGTGCCATTCCGCATGGAGAAGGGGCGGATAGACGTGGCTCCAACTGCCGGGGGTGTTGACGAGGATCATGCTGGCGATCGCTAACCCCCGAAACACATCTAACGACACCAAACGAGAGGAAGGGGAGGTCATAAGCAGGATTTTAGGAGGGGTTTGGGGGCGCAATGAGATCGAGGATGGCGGTGGCAGCGCGATCGCACACCCCCGGCTCACCTAAGCCTGCTTTCATGCGATCGTAATCGGCGTTAATCTGCGATCGTCGGGTCGGATTGGCCAAAATATCGAGGCTCTCCCGGCAAATATTCTCGACGGTGGCCTCTTCTTGCAAGAGTTCCGGCACTGCCAATTTCTTGAGCAGTAAATTCGGCGGCGCGACATAGGGAATGACAATCTTGAAGATGTAGCGAGCCACCGCCATGGTGAGCCAACTAATCCGATAGACCACCACTTGCGGAATTTTCAACAGGGCTAATTCTAACGACACCGTCCCGGACTTGGTAATGGCAAGATCTGCCGCCGCCAAGGTCGTGAGGCGCTTATTTTCGACAATCGTTGCCTGCACGCCCGCCCGTGCTAAGGCGGCTTCAATCTGGGGGCGGAAGTCCCGGACGGAGAGGGGCAGCCAAAATTGAGCGTTGGGGTATTGCTGCTGGATCTGCTGGGCGGCGGTGCAAATCATGGGCAGCAGGGTTTTGAGTTCCTGGGGACGGGAGGCGGGCAAGAGGGCGATCATCAGTTGATCGGCGGGGATGCCCAACTGAGCGCGGGCAGCGGCGCGACTGGGGGCGGCGTTGATGCGATCAATGAGGGGATGGCCGACCCAGTCCACGTTGCCCCCGGCATCCCCGAAGTATTGGGCTTCGTCGGGGAAGATGGCGAAGATGCGATCGCTAAAACCGACAATATCCCGCAGCTTGCTAGGAAACGGATTCCACACCCACAACTGCGGCGCAATGTAGTAGATAATGCGGGTTTGGGGAAAATGCTGCTTTACATAGCGTCCGAGGCTGATGTTGAATCCTTCATAGTCAATCAAAATGAGCAGATCCGGCGGTTCGGCTTGGATCGCTTGGCGCACCTGTTGATTGATTTTCAACGACGGCAGAATCATCGGCAGGACTTCTTGAATCCCAAACGCCGACATCTGGGTGCTATCGGCCACCAATTGCATCCCGGCGTTGGCCATCCGCTCCCCACCCAGGCCACGAAGGGCCAACGACATCCCCCGCGCCGCACCCTGACGGCGGAGGGCCTCGATCAACAGCGAACCTTGGAGATCTCCAGACACTTCTCCGGTGCTGATGAAAATTTGGCGGGTGGGGGCGGGAGCCGCGATCGCAGCAGACGCACTGCTAGAAAGTTGATGGGTCATACCGTTGTGTCAGAGGTCAAAGAATCAATCCAGTCCGGGGGTCTGGCTCGGAGGGCCTAGCGATTGCCGGGAATCACACCGCGCCGTTTTGCACTTAATGCCCCCACCAGAAAGCGATGTAAATGCACCAGTTGGGGCAGATCGCTGAGGGTTTCCAGTTGTTGGACAGCAGCACTAAACCGCAGATCCGAGCGATAGAGGAGGCGAAAGGCTTTCTTGAGCAGTTGGACATCCTGGGGGGCGAGGCCAGCGCGTTGGAGGCCGACGAGATTGAGCGATCGCACCCGCGCCGGATTGCCCTCCACCAACATATAGGGCGGCACATCACGGTCAATCCGGCTCATCCCCCCCAACATCGCCATCGTCCCCACATGGACAAACTGATGAATTCCCAAAATGCCCCCAATCACCACCCGCGACTCCAATTCCACATGGCCCGCCAAGGCGACCCCGTTGGCGATCACAATATTGTCCGCGAGGATGCAATTATGGGCCACATGCACATAGGCCATTAAGAGATTATGGTCGCCAATGATCGTTTCTTCACCGTCATTGGTGGCCCGGTTAATCGTCACATATTCCCGCAGCCGATTATAGTTCCCAATCCGCACCCGACTCAGCCCCCCTTGATATTTCAAATCTTGGGGTTCGAGGCCAATGGCAGACCCTGGGAAAATATGATTACCCACACCAATCTCCGTGGGGCCCTCAATCACAACATGGGCCCCAATCTTCGTCTCAGCACCAACGGTGACCCCAGCCCCAATGACGCTGTAGGGCCCCACTTCAACCGTGGGATGGAGATGGGCATCGGGGTCGATAATCGCTGTGGGATGAATTAAGGGTTTCAAGGAAATAGCTCCGGCAAGATTCATTCCACCAATGAGAAGAGCATCTCACCTTCGACGGCTAGCTCCCCCTCCACTTCGGCACGGCCTTGCATTTTGCCAAAGCGACCGCCTCGAAAGCGGAGGAGTTCGACGGTCATCACGAGGCGATCGCCCGGCACCACCGGCCGACGAAACCGAACTTTATCAATGCCCGCAAACACAAAGAGACTCTTTTCTTGACCGGGCATTTGCTTCAAAATAATGCCACCGACTTGGGCCATGGCTTCCACCATCAAAACCCCCGGCATAATCGGTCGCCCCGGAAAATGCCCCTGGAAAAACGGCTCATTCATCGTTACATTTTTAATCCCGACCGCATGTTTGCCGGGACTGTACTCAATGATGCGGTCAACCAAGGCGAAAGGATAGCGATGGGGCAAAATGTTTTGAATTTCTTCAATGCTGAAGACGGTTTTCGCGCCCCCTAGACTATCGACGATCGCAGGGTCGGTAGACTCTAACGCAGCATGTTGAGCATCGGTTCGATCAGTTACTATGGTCATCGGCTTACTTATAGTCGGTTCGCAAGATTATCCCATGGAAAACCCCAGAGCCTATCGAGGCCGGGCTGGAGCCGCCGCTGCAAGGGCTTGAGCCAATTGAAGGTGCAATTGGTGACTCGCTTTATACGCCACGATATGGGCACGGGGAAAAGGGCCCAATAAACTTAAGTCTCCCACTAAATCTAAAAGTTTATGACGTGCTGGCTCATTTGCAAATCGTAACGGGGGATTTAGCCAGCCGTCATGGTCACACACCAGGGCATTCTCAAGGCTGCCGCCTTGGATCAGGCCTTGGCGGCGCAAGTGGTCGATTTGATCGGCAAAGCCAAAGGTGCGAGCGGGGGCGATCGCCGTGGCAAAGTCCTCCTGATCCGGTTGCCAACTGTGCCACTGTTGCCCGATCGCCGCGTAGGGAAAATCAATGCCATAGGTAAATTTGATCTCAGGGGCAGGAATTGCGGTCACAAAAGCATCTTGGGCTTGGACGGTGATCGGATCGGGCAGATCCCACGGTGGGGGCACGGCGTGGTTGAGGGGTTGGCAACCGGCTTGGGCGATCGCCCTCACCCAGTCTTGAGCCGAACCATCGAGGAGCGGCAGTTCTGGCCCATCCACCTCAAGCCGCACATCGGTAATCCCCAACCCACTCAGGGCCGCGAGTAAATGCTCCACCGTCCGCACCGTCGCCCCATTTTGGCTTAACTCCGTGGAGAGCGTGGTGGCCCCCACTGCCGCCAGGGTGGCATCAATGCGCGGCTGGCCCGGCAAATCCACCCGGACAAAATAGCGGCCCTCCGGCTCTTCCACGGGGACAAGCTGCACCGTCGTTGAGTGGCCCAAATGAAGACCCACCCCCGTGCGCGTGGCCCGTTGTGTAAGGGTTACGCCGGAGCGTTGCCCCAGTCTTGCGGCAGGGCCTTGTCCCTGTGGCTGCTGCATAGTGTCTCTCCTGCGTCTACACCGCCCCCTTAGAACCGTTGACCAATGCCGAAGTGAATCCGGCTATCGCCTTGATCGTTGAGACCATAATCGATCCGAATCGGGCCGAGGGGGGATTGAATCCGTACCCCCACGCCATAGCCCAAGCCGTCACCGGGTTTTCCTCGCACCCCAGCCGGGTTACCCGGAACATTATCCCCTGTGCCTAAATCCGTACCATAGTCCACGAAAAAGGCTCCCCCCAGGAAGGATAAAATCGGGAATCGATATTCGGCGGTGGCTTGAATATAGGTGCGACCACTGCCCACGTCGCCTTCTTTGTAGCCGCGCACAGAGTTCGCACCGCCTAAACTAAAGGCTTCGTAAGGGGGAAGGTCGCCGATAATCGTGCCGCCTTGGAGGTTGAAGGCGAGGGCTTGGGGGGCTTCGGGGTCGTTGGTGAAGTTGAGCCAATCGACGGGGTAATAGGTGCTGTAGCTGGCGCGGAGGCGATTGAAGAGGATCGTTCCGGCTCCCACGGGGACGGTTTGCTCCATGCCGAGGCGGAGCAGGGAGCCTGCGGTGGGTTCGAGGAAGCTATTGCGGCGATCGCGCACGGCCCCCAAGCGCAGGGTGACGAGGGTATCTTGACCGTTGGGGGTGTGGGAGAGCAAATTCCCCAAACTATCGCGGGGGCTAATGTCGCCATCACTATCGCGCACGTCAATCCCTTGGTAGCTGAACCCAGCGGACACCGTCCATTCCGCACGGCTAAAGGGATCGGGGGAGAGGGGACGGTTGAAATCAATGCCGCCCCCGGTGCGAACAATGCGGGGGCGATCGCCATCCGGCAGGCGAATTTCGGGATCACCTTCATCAAAAATCAACGAAATCGACCGCCGCCGGAACATATTCACCGTATAGGAGGTGCGATAGGGGTCGCCCGCAATCCAGGGGTCTGTAAAACTCAGGTCAAACAACAGTTCCCGCGTTCCCACCTGAAGTTCTGCGCCGATCGTGTGATTATTGCCGCCGAGGTTTTGCTGTTGGTAGCTCGCTGTCCCGAAAAAGCCGCTGGCGGAACTGACCCCAGCCCCTGCCGCCAATGAGCCGGTATTACTTTCTTGCACATCTACATTCACCACCACCTTGGCCGGATCATCCGCTGGCTCAAAGGAGAGGCGCACATCTTCAAACAGACCTAAGCCAAACACCCGTTGGAGATCTTCTTGGGCCGTGGCCCGGTTGAAGACCCCACCTGATGCGAGTTTCATCTCGCGGGTGACGATGAAGTCACGGGTGCGCCCCTCGACAACTTCTTCCTCTTCATCAATGAAACGCACTTGAATCCGTTCGATTACCCCTTCGGCGAGGGTGAGGGTGACGCGACCATCGGGGCTAATTTGGGGATTACCTACCACTTGGGCGAGGTCATAGCCGTTTTCTTGGTACCACTCATTGATCCGAATGATGCCCAGTTGGAGGTCGCGCAGGTTGAGGACTTCGTTGTAGTCGTCGGCAAAGATGTCGTTGATTAAGGATGCCGGGATGACGCGATCGCTGTCATCAGCGGGCAAGGTTTGCACCACCACTTCACGCAGCACCGGGTTGACATCAACATTAAACGTCACCCGCACCCCCAAGGGGGTATCTTCGGGCTGTTGCGTCACATTGGCGAAGTAGCCCGTGGCGAAGATGGCGTTGACATCATCCTGGAGTTGGGTGCGCGTCGTGGTGAGACCCGGTTGGGTGTCGATGGTGTCGTACACCAGGTTTTCCAGTTCTGGCGTGAGGCCCGGCCCGGTGACGATCACTTCTGACACCAGCACTTGGGGTTCCGGGGCGGTGGGGGGTTCTTCCGGGGCGGGGCCTTCGAGGTTGAATTGGGCGAGTTCGAGGTCGGCGTGTTTGGTGAGATGACTGGGAAGCTCGATGTGTTCGCTGGGTTCGTAGGGGGGAATGGGCAGGGATTCGAGATCGGCGGCGGTGGGGCGTGGGGCGGTGGGGGCGGCGGCGATGGGGGAGGGATGCGCTGGGACTGGCGGGGGTGCGACGGGGGAAGCGATCGCCACGGGAGGCTGCGGCGTAGCGGGAATCATTTGCAAGGGTTCCGGCGTGACGCGAGCTTCGGGCACCGATGACTTTTGCACCACCTTGGGCTGCTGTTTATCGGGGGTGTCGGCGATCGCCTCTGACGGAACTGTTACCGCCGCAGACACGACCGATCTAGCCTGGGCATCCTCTGTTTCCGTAACAGGAGCGGTCACCGCCGGAGCCTCAACATTCCCCCAAGCCGGAGAGACCAACGACAACGTTGCAGAGGTTGCCAACAGCGTGAAAACAAAGGGAGATAAGCGCATATGAGTTTGATTGAGCACGTCCACACACCAACTAATAAACTAAATGAATAACTGAACTCGATGCATCACCGTTTTAACCCCTGTCCCTTAGGCCTCTGACAATGAGGTCACCGCCTGCAAGACTCGCGATCGCATGGTTTGATAGGCCCCTTCCACCTGACCGAGATCATGGCGAAAGCGGTCTTTATCCAGAATCCGTTTTTGAGGATCGGGTTCGGCCTTGTCCCAAAGGCGACAGGTATCAGGACTGATTTCATCAGCCAGGCGAATGTGACCGTGGGCATCAACACCGAACTCCAGTTTAAAATCAACCAACACAATGTCACATCGGTCGAAAAACGTCATCAGGTGTTGATTAATGCTCAGGGCATATTGTTGTAGTGCTGTGACTTGTTCTGGCGTTGCAAGTTCCAACAATCGGAGGCGATCGCCCGTTAACAGCGGATCACCGAGATCATCGTTCTTATAGTAGAACTCCACCAGGGGTTCTGGGATCGGTTGACCCACCGGTAACCCCGTTTCCCGCGCTAAACTGCCCGCCACAACGTTGCGCACCACCACTTCGAGGGGAATAATCGTTACCGATCGCACCCGCATCGAGGTGGGGTCAACGGTGCTGAGATAGTGGGTGGGGATGTTGTGGGTTTCGAGGTACTGCAATAAAGCCGCCGTAATCGTGCAGTTGACCTCACCCTTGCCGACAATCTGACCCCGTTTTTTGGCATTGAAGGCGGTGGCATCGTCCTTGAAGACACTGAGCAACACCTCCGGTTCATCCGTGGTGTAGAGGATTTTGGCTTTCCCTTCGTAGAGTTTTTCTGGCATGGATTGAGAGAGTAAAGAAGGATCAATACGCTGGGGTTAGGGGGTCACGGGGCCCCATGCTGAAGGCAGGGTGGGGTCGGATTGGGACTAAATCTCGGTGAGATCAAGACTGACTCATAATTTACCAGAGTCTTGGGAGTCTACTGCGATTAGTTCGAGGCGTTGCTGAAAACCACCGCGATCGCGCTGCCGTTGGGCTTTGATTTGGGCCAGGGTCTGGGGGTCAAGATCGTAGAAGGCGAGGAGGTGCTCGATCACTTCTTGTAGGTCGGCCAATTCCGTGAGTAGGTCGGCACGGGATGCGGCAGCGGCTTCGGCGGCTTCTTCTTGGAGTTTGGCCCGCAGCGCCTGATCATAGTCCGCCGACGACAGCACGCGGGTGATGCTGGTGCGACCGGCAGCGGTGATGATCTCAGGAATGCGATCGCGAATCAGTTTGGGCAGAGTTGAATCGATCATCGGGGTCAACGGTTAAGACTTCAGGGTTAGGGGGATTGGCCATCGTTCCGCCAGAATCGGGAAGGGCTACCGTATCCTAAGAAAGGGCGATCGCAGGGTTTGGCGATCGCCGTGCCTCAATGTTTCCCCGTGGCGATCGCTTCGGATTGGGTGACGCGGCTCCGGGTCAACGATGCGGACTGATTCGTCATCCCTGGGATTCAGGGGCGTTACCCCCCATCGCCAGGCATTGAGGCTCATTCTTGACGCTTCGCACCCATGACCCATTTCCCCACTGATATTCCGTCGTTCCTGGAACCGATTGTTGAGCAATTGTGGCAACCCAAAAACTGCCACACAGCCATACAACAGGCCCTCAATCGTCTCCATCAGGTCTGCCAGGTTCAGCGTTGTTTCCTGCTCCGTTCCCACTGCACCGGCGAATTTTTCCCCGTCCAACAGTCCGAAGCGACAATCCTGCCTGACCCCCACACAGCCGATCCCCTCGTGACCTACTACGCCTCTGCCCTGGGACGGGGTGAGATGATCTGCTGGTCGAAGCCTGATCCCCAGTGGCCGCCCCAGATCCAGTCCTACCTTGAAACCTGGACTATTCAAGCAGCCTGTTTAATGCCGTTGCGGTGGCGATCGCAGGATCTGGGGATTCTCAGCCTCCATGACGATCACCCCCGGCCGTGGCAGCGCGACGATCTCACCACCATTCACTGCATTGCCCACCACGGAGCGATCGCCCTCTACCGCGACACCCACCAGCCCCCCGACTGCCTCTATCCCCCCTCCCCTGAACCCCTCCTCCACCGCAGCCTCAGACTCCTCTGCCACAGCACGCCCCCCGTCCCCTTTGACACCCTCATCGCCCAGATTGGCCAATCCTTCAACGTCGATCGGGTCTGGCTCCTGATCGCCGTCGAGGATGAATTTTGGGTCAAGACCGAATGGTGCGCCCATGGCCAGATCCCCAAACAACAAGGGGCCAAAGTGCTGCAAGCCCACTTCCCCGCTGGCCGCCTCGACCCGACCCACTGGCCCACCGTCTCTTCGGTGCAAGGCGTTCCCCCCGCCACGCCCATCCCGGCTCCCACCTGCGTTTTAAATCTGCCCATCGGCGATCGCACCCAAATCTACGGCAGCCTGAGCCTGCACCAGTTTAAGCCCGTGCCCCCCCTAACCGCCGCAGCGGCGCAAACCCTCCGGGCGATCAGTGATGCGATCGCCCTGATCATCCTCCACGAGCAAACCCGCGAAACCTCCCGCCAACTCAGCCGCGAAAACCACCACAAAAGCGAACTGCTCTCCCTCATGAGCCACGAACTACGCACCCCATTAACGGGCATTTTGGGCTTTGCCAAGGCCCTCCTTGAACAAATCTACGGCCCCCTCAATGCCAAACAGCACCAATATCTCACTGCGATCGTGGAATCCGGCGACTACCTCCTCGCCCTGATTAATGACCTCCTCGATCTGTCCAAAATTGAGGCCAACCGCGAAGAACTGTATCTTGAACCCGTGGGGATTGCTGATCTCTGCCAAGGCGCGATCGCGATCGTCCAAGAACTCGCCCGGATCGCCAACCTCGATCTGCACCTCCACCTCGACCCCCATCTTCCCCCCTACATCGCCGACCCCCGCCGCCTCAAGCAAATCCTCGTGAACCTCCTCGCCAACGCGATCAAGTTCACCCCCCAAGGCTCCGTCACCCTCAGCGTCACCGTCTGCCCCCCGCACCTCTGCTTCGCCGTGCGCGACACCGGCATCGGCATCGCCGCCGCCGACCTCGACACCCTCTTTCAACCCTTCCGTCAACTCCACACCCCCTTCAACGCCACCCAAGCCGGTACGGGCCTCGGCCTCGCCCTCTCCCAAAAACTCGCCCACCTCCACCACGGCGATATCCAGGTCGAATCTACCCCCAACCAAGGAAGCTGCTTCACCCTCCGCCTTCCCCTTGATCAACCCTGAACGTTTTTCCGTACAATAATGAAGACCTGTAGATGCCTGTATGCTGGACTATGACTGAAGACGCAAAAGCCAACGCTTCCGCCCCCAAAGCCAAGAAAGCCAAACCTCCTGCCCCAGAAGACAAGCCCTTTACCGAATTCATGGAGCAAGAGTTTTTGCCGGCGTTGAAAACAGCCTTTAATGATGCAGGGCTAACGGATATGGAACTTGCCTTTGAGAAGAAACCCCTCAACCTGGCCGGGATCAGTGCCACGGATGACTATTGGCAAGTGGAAGGCCAGTGGCAACAGGGGGAACGCCAGTTTAATCTCTACTGCTTTGACGAAGACATTAAAGGGCAAAAGGGCTTCACCGCCACCACCTACGGCAGCAAGCCCAGCACCTTAGAATCGTTTATGATTGACGAGCGCAAAATTACCCGTGATTTGATGGTGCTGTATACCTTGCAGCGCATTAACAGCGAGAAGTGGCTTGGCCGCAACTAACGGCCCGCCGGGGTGAATCCCCCTGGGGAAACCGTCAGCCCCGCTAACTGTATTGAAGGAAACAAAGGAGGAGTGATGGGTGCAAGTGTCGCGGTGAGCGAGGCGAATTTTGCCGCTGAGGTGTTGGGGCCCTGTGCGGAAATGCCGATCATTGTGGATTTTTTTGCGACTTGGTGCGGGCCCTGTAAGGTGCTGAAGCCGACCTTGGAGCGGCTGGCGATGGAATATGGGGTGATGCTGGCGACGGTGGATATTGACCAAAACCCGGAGTTGGCCTCTCAGTATGGTGTGGAGGGGGTTCCGGATGTGCGGATTGCGACGGCGGGCCGGTTGCAGCCGGGGTTTGTGGGGGCGGTTCCGGAGGGTCAGATTCGGGAGATTCTGGCGCGGTATGAGTTGCGATCGGAGTTGGAAACGACGTTGGCGGCGGCCCAAGGGGCGATCGCAGCCCGTCAATTCCCTGAAGCCAAAGCCCTGTTTGATACGCTGTTTGAACGCTATCCCGATCATCCTGGCGTGACCCTCGAAGCGGCGCGGTTTCTCATTCTCCTCCAGCAGTTTGAAGATGCCGAACGCTTGTTAAACTCGATTCCGCCGGATCAAGCCGAGCATTACAAGCGGGCCCAAGGGGTGAAGAGTTTGATGCGCTTTCAACAATGGGCGGCGGATGATCCGAGTCAGGGCATTGGGGCGGCGGCCCAGGGTGTCTTGCAAGGGGAGTATGAAACCGCGTTGCAGCAGTTGTTAGCGATCGTGGAGGCGGGGACGCGGGAAAAAGACATCGCCCGCCAAGGGATGGTGGATGTGTTTGCGCTCCTCGGTAGTCAGCACCCCCTGACTCGTCAGTATCAACAGGCGTTGATGATGGCGTTGTATTGAGGCGGTGGCAGCGCGATCGCACCCCTTTGCCCTGGATTGATGGTGCTGTGTGCATGGGGCTGGGCTGCGATCGCGACCCCATTTCTCCGGTTCCGCATCGGTGGAGCCTGTGCCGCCATTCGCTCAATGCGGAGTCCCTATGTCAAAATATCAAAATATCTTTAATTCTGGGTCTTTGGCTGTTGTCCATGCCCTGATCTTCACGTCCTCTGAATGACCAAATCACCATGCTTTTAAAATCCACGACTCGCCATATTCGGATCTTCACGGCTGAAGTTCACAATAATGAGCTTGTGCCGAGCGAAACAGTCCTCGCCCTTGATATTGACCCCGATAAGGAATTTAACTGGACGGAGGAAACCCGCGAACAGGTGCGCCGTCGCTTTGATACCCTTGTGGAAGCTTACAATGGCGAGGAATTGAGTGAATATAACCTGCGGCGAATTGGCTCAGAGCTTGAGCATTACATCCGCGAACTGTTGCAGGCGGGTCAATTGAGCTACAACTTGCAGGGGCGTGTGCTCAACTACAGCATGGGCTTACCCCGTGTGGATACAGCACAGGGCAAGGGCAAATTTTATTAACCCCCCCGGCGATCGCCGGGAGGCCGGCGACGGCCAAGCTGCGGACGGGTCGCATCCAGACTGCACGGGCTTGCTCGTTTGAATGCGATCGCGGGTGAGCCGCCAAACCACAACTACACCGATGTTCTCGGTAGCCGATCGGGATTGATATGGACGGAGCAACAGGCCACCTTTACTGTGTAAATGGGGATTGTCAACAACCCAATCCTGCCCACAATCGCTTTTGTCAGGCGTGCCAAACGCCGTTAATGCGGCGCTATTTGTGGGCGATTGGGGAGCCGATCCCGATTTTTACGGTGGGGTCGGTGTTGGGCGATCGCTACCAAGCGATCACGCCCCGCATTGTCTTAGATCTCCATCCCTACCTGCCGCCCCAAATGCCGGAGGACAATATTCCCGGCCGGATGTTGCCCTATTTGAAGTTGATCGGGCAACAATTGCACCTCCCCCAGCTTTACGGGCAACTCACCGGCGAGCCGGAGGTGTGGCTGTTGGAGGTGGGGAACTTGCGCGATCCGGTGCATCCGGTGGGGGATCATCTTTTACCGCAGTTGCAAACCTGTTGGGCGCGGGCCAATGCCCTGCGGCAGGCTGCTTGGTTGTGGCAATTGGCGCGATTGTGGGACTCGTGCCAGGCCGAAGGGGTGGCGAGCACGTTGCTGACGGTGGATCTGTTGCAGGTGAATGGCCCGGTGGTGCGGTTGCGGGAATTGCAGTTTGATTCGGAGCCGGTGACGTTGGCGCAGTTGGGGCAACTGTGGGCAACCTGGGTGAGCTATGCGGCCACGCCCCTGCGGGATTTTTTACGATCGCTCTGTCAGCAATTACAAACGGGACAACTGGCCACGGCGGAGCAATTAGTCGAAACCCTGGATAAAGCCGTTGCCACCTTGGGCCAGGGGGGCGATCGCGCCTATCAAATTTTCGCCCAAACCGATGCGGGGCCGAGCCGCGACCACAACGAAGATGCCTGTTATCCGAACCAGTTAACCACGATTCAAAGCGGGGACAGCGAGACGCAGCCCCTGCTGATTGTTTGTGATGGCATTGGCGGCCATGAGGGGGGCGAGGTGGCCTCGGCGATCGCGATCGACACAATGCAAGACCATCTCCACACCGCCCTTGCCTCAAACCGCGATCGCCCCTGGGTAAATCACCTCCAAACCGCCCTAGAGCAAGCCATCTTGCAAGCCAATGACCAGATTTGCCAACGCAATGACGACGAAGAGCGCCACGAACGGCAACGGATGGGAACCACCTTGGTGAGTGTGATCACCCACGCTGCCCATCTCTACCTTGGCCATGTGGGGGATTCCCGGATCTATTGGATTACCCGTAGTGGGTGCTATCAGATCAGCCTCGATGATGATGTGGCGGCGCGGGAAGTGCGCTTAGGCTATGCCCTCTATCGGGATGCGGTATCATTTCCCGGCGGCGGGGCCTTGGTGCAGGCCTTGGGGATGGGGTCGCGCGATCGCCTCTACCCCACGGTGGATCGCCTGGTACTCGATGAAGACAGCCTCCTGCTCCTCTGTTCCGATGGCTTAAGCGACTACGATCGCGTCGAACAATATTGGCAAACGGAACTCCTCCCCGTCCTCCACCATCAACAGGAACTCCAAACCGCCGTCCAGCGCCTCGTTGCCCTCGCCAACCAAAAAAACGGCCACGATAACGTCACCGTCGGCCTGTTCCATTGCCAATTTCGACCCCATCCCCAGGGCAGCCCGATCCTCGCCCCCTTACCCGTTGATGTGGCTCCTGATCCCCTGTCCCAACCCACAGCCCTAAGCCGCCCCCGCCATGGGCCGCCCCTGATGGTGATCACCACCGTGACCGTGGCCCTGGTCGTGATGATTTTGGGCGGCCTCTCCTATTGGCTGTTTCCGGAACTGCGCCAGTGGACGGATCGCCTCACGGGGAACACCCCCGTTACCGCCGAATCCCCCCAAATCCCCCTCGATCAGTTGGAATTGGGGGTCGCCGCCGCCACCCTCCGCACCCTGGCCGTCCAACCCGACCCCCGCCCCGAAGCTGAAACCCTCGCCCTTTCCCCCCAAACCGTGATCATTGTCACCCGCCGTCAAGCCGCCCCCAATCAGCAGACCTGGCTTCAACTCCAACTCTGCAATCCGACGGTGAATCAACCGGCGGTGGTGTGGGTGGAGCGCGATCGCATTCAAGACACGTTGGTTGCCCCCCTCACGCCGCCGCCCCGGTGTGTTCCCGCCCCCGAAAACCTGATAGAGTGATTGTACTGACCCGTTCCGGAACTATGCGTCATGGTGATTGTCTGGACTTGAGCTTGGCTTTAGTCTGTCTAGAATCAGCCGGCCCCGAACATTTTGCCATTTGGGTAATTAAAGCTCCCTTTCCGGGGGGTTACGTTCACTATGACGGTAAGTGGTCGGTGGAACTGACCCAATGCTGGGTCGCTTGGCAGCAGATGTTTGCGTCCCATCCTCAGCCCCATCTGCCCGTGCTGCACGAACCGTTCAACATTAAAGATGCGTTCCAACTGTCGAATGCTGATGAGACCGTGCCCCAAAGCTATAGCGGTCGGTTGATGCAGGAACTAGGGGTGCAGTTGTGGCGGTGGCTGTTACAGGGGCCGGTGCGGAATACCTTTGCCCAAAGTTGGGGCATGGCCCAAGGCCAACGGGGGATTTTGCGGCTGCGGTTTGATATTCGTGATCCAAATTTGATCCCGCTGCCCTGGGAAGTGATGCAACCTGCGCCGGGAAAACCCGCGATCGCCCTCAATCAAAACATTCTTTTCAGCCGCACCACCAGCGATGTCGATCCCCTTAGTCTTGTCCCCACCCAAGATCAACTGCGGATTTTGTTGGTGTTGGGCCAGAGTAGTCATCCCCAAACGGGCGATCTCGAACCGTTGAACCTCCAGCAAGAAGCCGAACTCCTGGCCCAGGTGATTAATCCGACGGTGAAGGAGACGAGCCACGGGGACAACCGCAGCAGCGATCGCGTCGCCATTGAGATTAACACCCTGATCCAGCCCACCCCGGTGCAACTGATTCGCACCCTCGAATCCGGTCGCTACAATATTTTCTTCTATGCCGGCCATGGGATGCCGGGCCCCGATGGCGGGTTACTCTTTCTCCATCCCCAAGCCACGTTAAACGGTACGGAACTGGCTCAGGTCTTGGTGCGTACCCAGGTGACCCTGGCCCTGTTTAATGCCTGTTGGGGAGCCTACCCAGAACAGCAGGAGCAAACCGCGATCGCCCGCAGCAGTTTAGCCGAGGTGCTGATCCATCATGGTGTGCCGGCGGTGGTGGGAATGCGTGATGCGATCGCCGACCAAGAAGCCCTCACCTTTATTCAGCATTTCACCACCGCCCTCTCCAAACGCCTCACCGTAGACCATGCCATGGCGGTGGCGCGTCAACAACTCTTGACCTTATATAAATTCAACCAGCCCGCCTGGACATTGCCGATCCTTTATATGCACCCCGATTTTGATGGGGAACTGGTGAATCCGATCCCCGACGGCATCACCGAATTGCCCACCATCCTACCGGAGGGAGGCAAGCGGCAAGTGATGCCCCTGGCTATGGTGCGATCGGTTGTCGAGCGCGATCGCATCTGGTCGATCCAAGGCGGCCTAATGCGCGTCGGTCGCCGTCCCGATAATGATCTCGTCATTCAAGAACGGTGGGTCAGCCAAAACCACAGCGAAATCTTCTACCGCGACACCGCCACCCAAGCCACGGAAACCAACTATTTTCTCCGCGACTTTTCCCGCTTCGGCACCTTCATCGCCATTCCGAACCAAGACTGGATGCTGGTGCATCACCACGAAGTCCGCCTCATCCCCGGCACCAAGCTCAAATTTGGCAGCATCCAGGGACAAGAACTAGAATTTTGGATCGGCGATTAAGCCGAGTCCGGCCCCTGGGGAGAGTCTTGGGCCTGTTGATGGGCTTGGACAGCCTCGATCAGCGATCGCACCGCCGCCGTCCCCTCCGACGGCTCAAACATCAGCGGAAACTTACCCCGCGCCAACATCCGGAACCCCAGCGGCAACACACTCAGCAAGCCCTTCACATCCTGAAAATAATTCCCCACCACATAGATCCCAAACTTCCGCTCATCCACCCAGCCCCCTTCCTTAACCAAATCCACCAACACCTTCCGGTGGCGAATCGGGCGGCTACTGGTTTTGTCATGACGAGCTAACAGTTCATGCTTAATCTTGCTGATCTGATCCAGGGGAGCCACCTCCATCGGACAGACCGCATTGCATTGATAACAGCGCGTACAGCCCCAAACGCCATCCAAACTGTTATACTGCTCGATCCGGGCTTCAGTTTGGGTGTCGCGGGTATCCGTCACCAAGCGATTCGCCTTCGCCAGCGCATGGGGGCCTAAAAAGTCCGGATTAAACGCCTTACTATTACATTCAGAATAACAAGCCCCACAGAGAATACAATTCCCCATTTGATCCAGGCGCGATCGCTCCTCCGGCGTTTGCAAAAACTCCCGCTCCGGCACTGCCCGCCCCTGGGTACTCACATAGGGATCAACCGCTTCAAGATCATTCCAAAACTGCGCCATGTCCACCACCAAATCTCGCACCACCGGCAAATTTCCCAGCGGTGCGATCGTGATTTGAGGCGTTCCATCAGCCGCCTGGATGCCAAAACGATCCACCTCCTGACTCACATTCTCCTTACAGGCTAGGGTCGAACGTCCGTTAATTCGCATCGCACAACTGCCGCAAATGGTATTCCGACAATTCTTCCGAAACGTTAATGAACCATCCTGCTCCCATTTAATCCGATTCAAGCCGTCGAGAATGGTTTCGCCCGCTTCCACCTCTAGCCGATAACGGTGGGCATAGGGTGACCCCTGCGGTTGTTGGCGCAAAATATTGAAAGTGACTTGCATTGTTGACCGATTTTGTGATGAAAAAATGATGAAAGGAGCATCGCTCATCGCCTTCGTCCTTCTCCCCTGACCCAAGACGCTCTACTACCCTCAACCGCCCCAGAACCAAGGCCTCCAGCACCACCGATGCCTTCTAGCATGACTGATTAACGCCATCGTGCGAGCCATCCTCTCCCTTATCAGTTTAAGCGATACATTCCTCCCCCCTTACTGTTACATTAGAAATCTTTCTAAAGACCCTCGCGCCCGATCAACCGTGCTGGATTGACGCGATCCCCGCCATCTGTTGGCCGTAATATCATCGTTGCGAGTAACAGTCAACACCACACCACTAGGAACAATTTGCGCTGGCTCACCCCCTGACTTTGAAGCACAGTCAATATTAAGGTTTGGAGATAATTTAGTCATGGTCGTGATGATCGTGACCCACCGATTCAAGGCAACGTCTAAGGATGAGAATCTGAAGATCTGAAAAGAGTGCCAATCAAAATCAGTAAACGCCTTCGCCTCAGATGATTTTATTAGGCTTCTCACACCATTTTCCAAACTTTTTCTGAGAAATGATGTCACAATTACAGAGTTTAGCGATATAGTTTTTAGTATGACGAAAGTGATCAGTCATTACACACTGAAAGCATGACACTAAAGGAGATCTATTACGATCATGTCTGCCACTCCATTAACTGGAAAAGCTCTACTCCAAAAGGTCAAGGAACTCTCTGAAGCGCCTCGCCGTGAGACGGCCAAGCAATGCGGATACTTCACCAAAAGCAAAACCGGAAGTATCCGGGTTAACTTGACTGAATTTTATGACGCTGTCTTAGCCGCAAAAGGCGTTGCCCTTGATCCAGATGGTGCGAAAGATGGACGGGGTCGAGAACCGACCTATCGGGTGAGTGTTCATAAAAACGGTCAGATTGTCATTGGTTCGACGTATACCAATGCCATGGGATTACAACCCGGTGATGAATTTGAAATCAAGTTGGGCTATAAGCATATCAAGCTCAATAAGCTTGACGAAAATGGTACCGTCGCTGATAACGACGATAACTAAGATGCGATAGCGCATCAGCACAATAGCCGATTTGTTTGAGATGAAGGTGTTCTCCGGTTTGGGGAATGCCTTTTCCTGTGTAGTGCGAAGGGGCAAAATCTCGATGACGCGATCGCCCCCCAATCTATAGCCTAAAAATATCCCACCATGGGGGATATTCCCCTGGTTTGGGGTCGAGAATCTTGCCACTTTTTCCCCGTTTAACCGGAATTCTCCCCAGGAGAAGTACCGCAAAAACTGGCCAGGCGTGGGCATCTCCTCCCCCCAGAGGATGCTTTTGATTCGCCCGGCCAACCGATTAAAAACGCACCCTAAACTTTGACAAGCTGTCAAAGTTTAGGGTGCAGAAGATTATGATGCTGGCATCCTCCACAAAAGACACCCTGATCGCACCGCTGACCTCGTGCGATCGGGGTTTGTTGATCATCCTTAGATCACCCATAAATGTCGTTAGCGACAGCGTCCCCCAGACCCCGCCTCGACATCTGAACAGGGATGATCCGGAACCGCATCACCCGTATCGCGATAGGGGCGCACCTTCACATCCTGCACCTGACTCCGCGCTGTAATCGGGTAGCGAGTTCCCGATGGTGCATGGACATTGGCCACCCACTCGTACACCGAGGCATTGCCGCCCAAGGGTGCAGGGATGAAATCATTATTCCGGCGCTGCATTGTGCGGACATGGACGAGATGGGTGCAGTTTTCCACGGCAGGGGTTCCGGCGATATCTTTCTGGGAACAGTTGCGATCGAAAATCGAATTGCGCACAATCACATTCCGATGGCGCACATTTCCCCCATCAAAATCCGATGCCACATAGATTGCCCCAGAGGTTTCATTCCCCGCTGTGTTTTGGCTGAAGGTGGTGGCGTTGATCACCACCCGGCTGTTTAATCCGGTAGAGAGCACCATCGCACCGCCGGCGGTTTCGTTTTTGCGCGGATCGGGGACGCGCCCAGCGGCATTGCCCACAAAGGTAACCCGATTGAGGTTGAGGTTGAGGTTGGCATTGCGCCCCCCTGCCCACAGGGCCCCCCCTTCTTGATCGGCTCCATTGTTGGCAAAGACCACATCCGTGAGGCTGGCGGTAGACTGTCCCCCGGCATGGGCAAGGCGAATCGCGCCACCGCTGCCGATGCCGGTGCTGGGATTTAAGAGGGCTTCGTTATTGACGAAGGTGGAGTTGCGCACCGTCACATTGACCCCGTTGCCGTGGGAGAGGAATGCTGCGCCGCCTTCGTGTTCGGCTTGGTTCCCTGCAAAGCGACTGTCTTGAATCAGGATGGGGCTGCGTTTATTCAGGGTGTCGTAGGTATAGAGAGCGCCGCCGCTACCGTCTAGGCCATTGCCTCGGCGGGTGCGATTGTTGAGGAGGGTTGATCCGGTGAGGCGGAGATCGCTGGTGTTGGTGAGGATGGCTCCGCCTTGGGCGGCGGTGTTGCCTCGGAAGGTGCTGTTTTTGAGGTTGAGGGTGGCTTTGTAATTACCACAGATGGCCCCGCCACGCACGCCGGAGTTATTTTCAAAGGTGACATTGTCGGTGGTGAGGGTTCCGAAGGTGATGTGGACGGCTCCCCCTTCGCAACTCATGTTGTTTTGGCGGTTGCGGACGTTGCCGTTGGTGAGGGTGAGGTTTTCGAGGCTGAGGTTTTTGGTGGTGCGGAAGATGCGGGTGCGATCGCGACCGTCGAGGGTGAGGTTGGGGCTGTTCGCTCCGTTGAAGGTGAGGGCTTTGTTGAGTTGTAGCTCATTGCTGAGGGGGATGGTGCTGTTGGCGGGACAGTTGAAGGTGATGGTGCCGTTGTCGGGGGTGTCGGCGATCGCCGCTCGCAACCCGGCTTCATTACATTGGGTGACGGGAACGGCTTGGGCGGTGGCGAATGGATTAGCGATCGCTCCGATCACACCGGCACAAAGGAGGGCAAGGGAAACAGGAGGTTGTGGGTGGAGGCCGTTTAAAACGTGAAACATAGTCAAAAATAATCGGGTTGGAGCGGGATGAAAGACAGCACTTCATCATAGTCGTGTCTTCGGTCATTATGGAAGGAATTCGCGCTCCTCCCCTGGAGGCAGTCGGCCAATTTCTCAGCTGGGCTACAGAAGATTACGGAAAAAATAATTCAATTTAATGGAATTATCTTGCCAGCTTACGAGAAAATACGCAATTCACCGGAAGACCCTCGCCTTCAATTCCCTTGTGGATTTCCTCGTTATTGCCCCCGTTTCCCCCTGAATGGTGCTTTTTTTGGTAGTGCGTCAAAATGATGTGGGTTTGGTAAAGTAGAGGAATCGTTACCACTGCACTAAAACTATGGAATGTCGGCTCTGCGGTCATCCCAAAACCCACAAACACGGCAAAATGCCCAATGGTCATCAACGCTACTTCTGCCCTCACTGCCAGCAAACCTTTGCCGAGAGTTTTGACACCCTCTACTACTATCGCCATGTTACTCCGGAGCAGATTGAGCAAGTACTTCAAGCCCACAGTGAAGGCACTAGCTTGCGAGGAGTCAGCCGCATCAGCGGATTAGCCTATAACACCGTGGTCAGTATTATTCGTGCCGCCAGTGCTAAAGCTTTGCTGGTTCATAACGACCAAGTGCAGGGCGTGGAAACGGAGGACGTGAGTGCTGATGAGATGTGGTCATTCGTGAAAAAAAAACAAACAATGCTTGCCCGAAGAAGTTGAAGTAGGCGATTGCTGGATTGCGATGAGTTTGGCAGATTCGAGCGGGTTAATCTTGACAGCACGAGTGGGGAAACACACCGATGAACTGATTGAAGAACTGGTGGTGAGCACGGAGGGAAAGACCCATTGCCAGCAATGGAATAGTGACAACTGGGGAGGATATGAGCGGGTACTGCCGCTGGAAATTGAGCACTACATTGGCAAAGACCAAACGCAACGGTTGGAGCGTACCAATGGAATTATCAGGCAGCAGACGGGTAGGTGGCATCGACGACAGAACAAGTTTGGCAAACTGTGGCAGCAGACAAAGGTGACGGTGCGTTTAGTGGTGAGTTATTTCAACTGGATCTGGCAGCACAGTCGCTACAAGAGCACGGCGGCACAACGAGCAGGATTGACTGACCATCGCTGGAGTTGGCAGGATATCCTCTCCTTCCCCACAATAATCTAATGCACTACCCTTTTTTTCGAGGGGTGGCATTCCTAGAGGATGGTTTGAATCGGTGTCGCCGCGCTGATTGCTCTTTTTTTTACCTATTTTTAAAATGGGACGGCATCGGATTGACTGCTGTGGCAGGATTGCCGGGGTTTAAGACTTTATAACCAATGGCTGAGATAGGCACAGATAAAGGCACTGCCAAGGGGGACGGTGAGGTTATCAATCCCCAGTTGGGCGATCGCTTCAAGGCCGGTGGCGGCGATCGCAACTCCGAACGCCACCAGCCACACCGAGCCAGTCGCGCCATAGACTGCCGTGAGGATCAGACCAGTGACAAGGAGGCTCGCGATCGCCATCGTCCCCGTCCCTTCCATACTTTTACGATTGCCCCACAGGTGGTAGGGATGCCGTCCGAAGCGTTGACCGATAATCGCCGCCAGACCATCCCCCCAGGCCATGATTAAAATGCCGATCACGGCGAAATGGGCGCGATCGGGAAAAAAGCAGGCGGCAACCACGCCAATGCTCACCGCATAGAAGAAAGTGCCGAGACTTTTGCGCCCGACGCTATTAATACTGGGCAAAATTGGCAACACATAGGAAACCAAGGCGATGATACTGGCCACCACCGACGCACCGATAATCTCCCAGGCGGGGATCTGGAGCCACCAAGCCAAGAGGAGCACTTGACCCGCGCCGATGTGGACGATTTTGCGGGAGGTTTCCGGGCTGGTGTGGCGGAAGCGGTTGAGACTTTCGGCGATCGCAACCAACATGACAAGATAAAGAGCAACCCCACTCATGGGCATCAGATCAGCAGTCGGCATGGTCACGCATGGATAAACGACGGGTTGATTGTGGTTACTGCGAGTGATGGGGTAGTTACCCCGACCCTAGACCTATGAAAGCATTATTATTAACCTTAATTCGCGGCTATCGTCTGCTGCTCTCGCCCCTGTGGTTGCCCACCTGTCGCTTTCACCCCACCTGTTCCCAATATGCCCTGACGGCCATTGAACGCTTTGGACCGGGGCGGGGCGGGCTGTTGGCGGTGCGTCGCATTGCCCGCTGTCATCCCTTCCATCCGGGGGGTTATGATCCCGTCCCGCTAGCAGAAGATGTCTCTCATCCTCAGGATTCCCAACCATGAAACCCTATCAACAGATTGCGATCGCTGACTGTGGCGAACCCCTCGTGCCGATTCCCCGTGGTGGTCCCTATCACGGGAATCCCGATCAATTCTTCATGGAGTCACCCTCGCTCCATCCCTACGTGAAATTGGGAGCCGATTATGGAGGAAAATCGCCGTATTTTTTGCGCTCTGGAGTTTTAGCTGCGTTGCAGGTGGCCCAAGCTGAGTTATGTAGGGTTCGTCCTGATTTAATGTTTCAGATTTTTGATGCCTATCGCCCTGTGGCAGTGCAGCAATTCATGGTGGACTATACCTATCAGAAGTTGCTCAAGGCGCGATCGCTCTCAGCCGACCACCTCACCGCCGCCCAACAAGCCGAAATCTGGGACGAAGTCCATCAATTTTGGGCCGCCCCCAGCCTCGACCCCGCCACGCCGCCCCCCCACAGCACCGGGGCCGCCGTCGATCTCACCCTCGCGATTACGCGAGGCTGCAAGGTCGAAATGGGCGGCGCCATTGACGAAATCTCCCCCCGTTCCCACCCCGACTACTACGCCACCGCCACCACCCCAACAGAGCGCAGCTACCGCCGGCTCCGTACCCAGCTGCGCGATGTGATGGAGCGGGCGGGGTTTCGGCAACATCCGAATGAGTGGTGGCACTTTTGTTTAGGGGATCAAATGTGGGTCTGGTTGAATCAGCAGGATTCGCAACAGCCTAACCCACCCCAGCAGGCGCGATATGGCCGTTGTGAGTGAGCCAAAATTCACCCCATAAACCCCCGTTGATTGGCCCTCATCCCCGGCCCTTCTCCCCCAGGAGAAGGGAGTCCAACGCCCTCGCCTGGGGGAGAGGGTTGGGTGAGGGGTTTGAGGCAGGTGAGTGAGCGATCGCACAGATCCGATATTCTAGAAAGGATAGAGTCAAGAGTTAACGTTAACAGTCGCTATGCTTGCACCTAGACGAGTTTTTGTCCTCCTCATCAATGCGGGTACAGAAAATGAGGGCATCCACACCATCCAAATGGGAGGGCAAAATAAAATCTTGATGTTTGAAGATGAAGAAGACGCGGCCCGGTATGCCCTACTCTTAGAAGCCCAGGATTTTCCCACGCCCACGGTTGAAGAGTTTCCCGCCGAAGAAATTGAAGAGTTTTGTCAAGAAGCGGGCTATGAGTTTGAAGTCGTCGAGTCGGGGCGTTTAGAAATTCCCCCGGAAGCCAATGTGGATCATCCCCAAACGGTGCTCGACGAGACGACAAAACCGACCCCACCCACCGAGGATGTGCCAGAACGGGAGCGGGCCGGGGAGATGACCGATGCTGAACTCGAAGCCCAACGCCGTTTTTTAGAAGGACTGCTATAACCCCACCATGGAGAATTCAACCTCACGCGGGCATCTCCTCACGGAGCAAAACAACCCCAGGAGTCAAACCCTCGATCAACTCAGTGCGGCGGAATTGGTGGATTTGTTTAACGCAGAGGATGCCCGCACCCTAGAGGCGATCGCCGCTGCCCGCCTCGACCTCGCCGCCGCCATTGACCTCACTGCCGCTGCCCTGGCGGCGGGGGGTCGTTTGTTCTATGTGGGGGCGGGAACCAGTGGCCGCTTGGGGGTGTTGGATGCGGCGGAATGTCCCCCCACGTTTTGCACGCCGCCGGAGTTGGTGCAGGGGATTTTAGCCGGAGGGGCGGGGGCGATGTTTAAAAGCTCCGAGGCCTTGGAGGATCGTGCTGAGGATGGCGCAGCGGCGATCGCAGACCACGGCATTACCGCCCAGGATGTGGTGGTGGGGATCACCGCTGGGGGCACAACGCCCTACGTCCATGGGGCATTGGGCGCGGCGCGATCGCAGGGAGCCAAAACGATTTTTCTCGCCTGCGTCCCCGCTGAGCAAGTGCCCTGTGAGGCCGATGTAAATCTGCGCCTCCTGGTGGGGCCGGAAATTCTCGCCGGGTCAACGCGCCTCAAAGCCGGAACCGTGACGAAACTCGCCCTCAATATCCTTTCCACAGCGGTGATGGTGAAACTGGGCAAAGTCTACGGCAACCGGATGATCGACGTGGCAGTGACGAATACGAAACTGCGCGATCGCGCCCTGCGCATCCTCCAAGACCTGACGGAGTTGGATCGCCCTGCCGCCGAAACCCTCCTCGATGCCAGTGGCCAATGGGTGAAACTCGCCCTCCTCATGCATTGGGGCAACGTCGATGCTGAGCGGGGCCGCCACCTCCTCGCTGCCCACGACAATCACCTCCGCAACGCCCTGGCCGCTGCCTAACTTGTAGCCCTTTCCCATTCAACGCTAGGCTAGAGAAGCTTTCCGCACCCGCCCTCTAAATTTTATGTTTAGTCATTCAGAAGCGATCGCCACCCTTGCCATCATCGCCGTTGCCTCCGGATTCTTAATCTGGGGGTATAACCGCGCCAAGCCCTACGGCAAACTGGGCGTTCTCGCCTGGTTACAATCCGTCGTCCTGATCGCCCCGTGGCTTGTCTTTTTCGGCCTCGTTGCCTTGGGGGTTTATATCAACTTTGTGTTGATTATTCTGCTCCTCGTCGGGTCATCGGGGGTGTATATCTACCTCGGTAATCGACTCCGGGCCGAAGGTCAAGACGAAATCATCCGCCAACGCGCCGCCCAACGCCTTGCCGCCGAAGCGGGCGAAACCGCCGCCGATGACAGCACCGCCTCCACCGCTCTGAATCTTGAACCGGACACCTCCCCGATTCCCGTCGAAGACCTCCAAACCATCAAGGGCATTTTCGGGATTGACACCTTTTTTGCCACGGAAACCATCGCCTACCAAGACGGGGCGATTTTTCGCGGCAATCTGCGGGGGGAACCGGACAGGGTGCACGATCGCCTCTCGACTAAATTAACCGACCTCTGCGGCGAACAATACCGCCTCTTCCTCGTGGAAAGTCCCGACGGTAAACCCATCGTCATCGTCCTCCCCAGCCGCAACGACCCCCAACCGATGACCCTGGGCCAGAAAAATCTCGCGATCGTGCTGCTCGTCGCCACCCTCGCCACCAGCATCGAAGCCGCCAGCCTCCTGCTGGGCTTTGATTGGTTTAGCGATCTCGGTCGTTATTGGGAACCGATCCCCATTGCCCTGGGCTTGTGGATCATCCTTGGTGCCCATGAATTCGGCCATTGGTTCTACGCCCAACGCTACAACATCAAACTAAGCTGGCCCTTTTTCCTCCCCAGTTGGCAGATCGGCACGTTCGGCAGCATCACCCGTTTTGAATCCCTCGTGCCCCACCGTTCTGCTCTGTTTGATGTGGCGATCGCTGGCCCCGCCCTGGGGGGGTTGCTCTCGTTTTTGATGTTGATGACCGGCCTCGTCCTCTCCCATCCCGGCAGTCTGTTTAAACTTCCCACCCAATTTTTCCAAGGCTCGATCCTCGTCGGCACCTTGGCGAAAACGATTTTAGGGAGTCAGTTAGAAAATGCGATCGTTGATATCCATCCCCTCACGGTGATCGGTTGGCTCGGCCTCGTAATCACGGCCCTGAACCTGATGCCCGCCGGTCAACTGGACGGCGGCCGCATCGTCCAAGCCATCTATGGCCGCAAAACCGCCCGCCGCACGACGATCGCCACCCTTGTTGTCCTCGGCATCGTCGCCATCTTCAACGCCGCCAACCCGATCCCCCTCTATTGGGGCATCGTCATCCTCTTCGTCCAGCGCGACCTCGAACGCCCTAGCCTCAACGAACTCACCGAACCCAACGACGCTCGCGCTGCCCTCGGCCTCCTCGCCCTTTTCCTGATGTTGGCGACCCTGATCCCCCTCAGCCCCGGCCTTGCTGGTCGCCTGGGGATTGGGTAAGGGCGATCCAAGCGGGCCCGGTTGGTTAAGCTACTGCTTATACACAGCCCCCAAATACTGACCTAACGTGCGATTGATCCCCCTAAATCCCCCTTTTTAAGGGGGACTTTTTCTGATTCCCCCCTTAAAAAAGGAGGCTAGGGGGGATCACGATAGTGTTGGAACTTGAGATTGATTTATGTATAAGCAGTAGGTTGGTTAAGGGGGGCGCGGCAAAATTAATGATCGCGGCTGTGCTGGCCTTGATACGCTAGAAACTATCAACAGGCGCGATCGCTGGCAGCACTGGCAGCACAGGAATTGAACACAGAACAACTCAAGCAACTCGAACAGGATCTTTGGTCGGCGGCGGATAGTCTCCGTGCTAATTCTGACCTGAAGGCATCGGAATATGGCACGCCGGTTTTAGGGTTGATTTTCCTTAAGTTTGCGGATATTAACTATCGCCGCCACGAGGAGGCGATTAATCAAGAGTTTGAGAAATTCAAGGGGAAACGGCGCGAAAAGCCAATCCACGAAATCGCGATCGCTCGCTGTGGGTTTTATCTGCCGGATTTTGCCCGCTATCAGTATTTATTGAACCTGCCGGAAGATGGCCAGATTGCCACAGCGATCGAGCGGGCGATGGAAGCGATCGAGGAGTACAAGCCAGAATTGGCGGGCAGTTTGCCGAAGGACGAATATCACCGCCTGACGCGCACCCCGGAAACCCAACGGCTGCCGGTGGATTTACTCAAAAAGTTCGACAATATCCCGGATGATGCGACGGGGGATGTGTTCGGGCAGATTTACGAGTATTTTTTGGGTAAGTTTGCGTTGGCGGAAGGTCAGGGCGGGGGGGAGTTTTTCACGCCGCGATCGGTGGTGCGGTTGATGGTGGAGATTATCGAACCCCACGGCGGGACGGTGTTTGATCCGGCCTGCGGGTCGGGGGGAATGTTTGTGCAGTCGGCGGATTTTATCGCGAAGCATCGCCAGGAAATGGAGGCGCAGGGCAAGGATACGAGTGTGTATGTGTATGGTCAGGAGAAGCAGGGCGAGACGGTGAAGCTGGCGCGAATGAATTTGGCGGTGAACGGGTTACGGGGCGAGATTGCCCCAGCGATTACCTATTACACGGATGTGTTTGATTCGTTTGGTCGGTTTGATTATGTGTTGGCGAATCCGCCGTTTAATGTGGATGATGTGTCGCTGGAGGCGGTGAAGGACGATCGCCGCTTCAATACCTATGGTATTCCCCAGAATAAGACGAAAAAGAAGAAGTCGGAGCAGGCGAAGGAGACGGTTCCCAATGCGAATTATCTCTGGATTAATCTCTTTGCTACGTCGTTGAAGGAGCCGAACGATCGCACCTCTGGCGGGCGGGCGGCGTTGGTGATGGCGAATTCGGCTTCGGATGCGCGACATTCAGAGGCGGAGATTCGCCGGACGTTAATCGAGCAAAACCTGATTTACGGAATGTTAACGTTGCCGTCGAATATGTTCTACACGGTGACGCTCCCGGCGACGCTGTGGTTTTTCGACAAGGGCAAGACGGACGATCGCATCTTGTTTATCGATGCGCGAAATATTTTCACGCAGGTGGATCGGGCGCATCGGGTGTTTACGGAGGAGCAGATCCAAAATATCGCGATCATCAGTCGCTTACACAAGGGGCGGCGCGATGAGTTTCTGGGCTTAATCGATCGCTATTTTACGGCGGGGATGGAGCCGTTACGCCGCAACAAGGCGGAGGCGGCGAAGGTGGCGGTGAAGTTGGTGGATGCGTTGGCTGAGATGCTGGTGAAGAGGACGATCGCGGATTTGCTGTTGGTGTGGGATGGGTTGGATCGGTTGGAGTCGGAGTATGGGGATTATCGGGCGGCTTCTGTGGGGGCATCGGTGGAGGTTCGCAATGATTTACAGTGGCAGTTCCGGGCGGGGTTTGGGGCGTTTTTCGGACGGTTACACGGGGCGTTAAAAATGGTGGATTGGGCGGTGCGGGATTTGCCGGGGACAACGAAGTCATTAAAGGGGGAGTTGGAGGCGTTACACCAGGAGGTGAAGGCGGCGGAGGGGTTCTTTTTGCAGGTGGGCTGGTTACAGGATCGGTTCCCGGCGGCGCAATATGAGGATGTGGTGGGGTTGTGTAAGTTGGCGACTCTGGAGGAAATTAAGGAACAAGATTTTTCGTTGAATCCGGGGCGATATGTGGGGGTTGTGATTGAGGAAGACGGGAAGACTGAGGAGGAGTTTATTGATGAGTTAGCAGAAATGCATAATTCATTAGCTTTGCTTAGTTCAAACTCTTTACAATTAACCCAAACAATAAAAAAAAACATCAAGCTATTGATTGATGAATAATGAAAAAAGTACGTAAGGATTCAGGTACTTGAAACGCAGTCACAGCAAGGCTTTCAAAATCGAGGTGAGTTCTAAACTAACAGTTCATTCTCAATAATTACGCAAGACTAGGGGTTACAGCCTTATTTATTGAGAATAACAAAATAGCTCAAAATAGCTGAAACCCATACTGAGCAGTGCTTACAGCCAAATCCTCATGACCTGAATGCTTACAAAAGTACATTCTAAAAAACTGGGTGAATTATGCTCAATTATTGATTGTGAGCATAAAACTGCACCTACACAGGAAGAAGGAATACCCTTGATCAGAACTCCGAATATAGGTCAGGGCAGACTAATACTTGATAAGGTACAGCGAATATCTGAAAGCACGTTTTCTAAATGGACAAGACGAGGTGAGCCTATGCCAGGAGACCTCATTATGGCTAGGGAAGCACCCGTTGGAAACGTTGGGCTAATTGTTTCAGGACAGCGAGTTTGTCTTGGACAAAGAACCGTTTTAATTCGCGTGACTAGCGATGAGTTAGATCCTGCTTTTTTAGCTTATCTTCTCAATAGTCCTACTGTTAAAGGCTACATTGTCCTTCTTTCAACTGGTGCGACAGTTGGACATCTCAATGTCACTGATATCAGAAAGTTATCTTTACCGCCACTTCCACCGATCGCAACTCAACGAAAGATCGCGGCGATACTGACGGCTTATGATGACTTGATCGAGACGAATAAACGCCGCATCGCCCTACTCGAAAAGATGGCCGAGGAAATCTACCGCGAATGGTTCGTCCGGTTGCGCTTCCCCGGCTACCAAAACACCAAATTCGTTAAAGGCATCCCGGAAGGCTGGGAAGTTAAACGCTTGGATGCAATACTTGAACTTGCTTATGGAAAAGCACTAAAAGAAGCGGATAGAGAGGCGGGTAAATTTTATGTTTATGGATCTGGTGGGATTATAGGCTCACACTCAAAAGCACTCGTCGAAAATCCGGGAATTATTGTTGGAAGAAAAGGTAATGTCGGGGCTGTTTACTTTTCAGACCGTGGATTTTTCCCAATTGATACGGTTTTCTATGTTGTCTCTAAACTTCCATTGACTTATTTGTTTTTTCTACTGCGATCAATGAACTTCATCAATAATGATGCAGCAGTACCAGGATTAAATAGAAAGCAGGCTTATTCTAATCAGTTTTTCTATCCAGGTATTGAGCTAATAACTAAGTTTTCTAATCTCATCTCTCCGATTTTTGATCTAAAATATCAGCTCCAGCAGCAAAACGAAAACCTCACAAAAACCCGCGATCTTCTTTTGCCTCGGCTCATTTCTGGTAAACTTTCCGTCGAACATCTCGACATCCAAACCCCACCTAGCATGACCCCGTAAACCCATGCCCAACTTCATCAGCGAAGACGACATCGAACAAGCCACCCTCGATCGCCTCAAACACCACGGCTACCACACCCTCAACTGCTACACCCCAAAACCCGAAACCCTCAACGACCAATCCCACCGCACCGACAAACGCGACGTGATCTTCCGCGATCGCCTCCGAACCGCCGCGATCGCCCTGAACCCAGAAATTCCCCCAGAGGCGATCGACACCGCCCTGAAACAACTGTGCGATCGTCGCCAAACTCAGAATGCGATCGATGCAAACCGCGAACTTGATAACCTGATTCGTGACGGCATCCCAATTGAATATAAAAAAGATCGAAGCAGCGATCGGAGACGGACAAAACGCGATCGGGTGAGAGTGATTGACTTTGATCGCCCCGAAAATAATCAATTTCTCGCCGTTTCCCAACTCTGGATACAAAGCACCGGAACCGCCGCCACCGCCAGCTATCGCCGCCCCGATATTTTGATTTATATCAACGGCCTGCCCCTCGTGTTTATCGAACTCAAAAACGCCAACCGCCCACTCCGCACCGCCTACGACGACAACCTCATCAACTATAAACACGACATCCCCCAACTCTTTCTCACCAACGCCCTCTGTATTCTCAGTAATGCGATCGAAACCCGCCTGGGTAGCTATACCGCCACCTGGGAATACTTCTTTCAATGGTTGCGCCCCGAAGACGAAACCGAAAAAATCGATCGCCAACAGATCCGCGACACCGGCACCAGCCTCGATCGCCTCATTGACGGACTCCTCGCCCCCGCCAAACTCCTCGACTATCTCGAAAACTTTATTCTCTACAACGACAACCCAGGCAAAACCCAGAAAATCATCGCCCAAAATCACCAATTTATCGGCGTGAATAAAGGCTTTGAGAAATTCCAGCATCGCGCCGAATGTGCGGGCAAACTGGGAGTCTTTTGGCATACCCAAGGCTCCGGAAAAAGCTACTCGATGATTTTTTATGCCCGTAAAATTTTCCGCAAATGCACCGGGAACTATAGCTTTGTCGTCGTCACCGATCGCGAAGACCTCGACGGCCAGATTTATAAAACCTTCCTCCACACCAACACCGTCAGCAAAGCCAACGCCGCCCAACCCAAAGACAGCCAACAACTGCGGGACTTTCTCAGCCAAAACAAACGCCTGATCTTTACCCTGATTCATAAATTTCGCTACGACAAAGGCGAAAAATACCCGCTCCTGAGCGATCGCAACGACATCATCGTGATCGTCGATGAAGCCCACCGCACCCAATACAAAACCCTCGCTGAAAATATGCGCGCTGGCCTGCCCAATGCTCAATATCTCGCCTTCACGGGTACGCCATTGTTGGGGCGCGATCGTAAAACAAACGAATGGTTTGGGGATTATGTTTCGGAATATAACTTCAGCCAATCCATGGACGACGGCGCAACCGTGCCGCTGTTTTATAACAAGCGCGTCCCCGAAGTCACCAACCAAAACGAAGACCTCAGCGACGAATTTAACGAAATCATTGAAGACGAAAACCTCAGCGAGGCCCAACAGGAAAAACTCGAACGCCAATTTTCCACCACCCTCGCCATTATTAAACGTGATGATCGGTTAGAAGCGATCGCCCGCGATATTGTCTACCACTTCCCTCGGCGCGGCTACCTCGGTAAAGCAATGGCGATCGCTGTCGATAAATTCACCGCCGTGAAACTGTATGACAAAGTGCAGCGTCTCTGGAAAGCCGAACTCAAACAGCTACGCGGCCACATCAAACACAGCACCAACGACCTAGAAAAAAAACGACTCAAACACCGCCTCGACTATATGCGCGATGTTGAAATGGCCGTCGTCGTCAGCGCCGAAAATGGCGAAGCGGAAAAATTCACCGCCCAAGGTCTCGACATTCGCCCCCACCGCGATCGCATGATTCAGCGCGACATCGAAGCCGAATTTAAAGACCCCAACCACCCGCTGCAACTGGTTTTCGTCTGTGCCATGTGGCTGACGGGTTTTGATGCGCCCACCATCTCGACCCTGTATCTCGACAAACCCCAAAAAGGCCACACCCTGATGCAAACCATCGCCCGCGCCAACCGGGTCACCTCCCACCGCATCCACGGCATCGACAAGAAAAACGGCGAAATCGTCGATTATTACGGCGTTTTCGGACGACTCAAACAAGCCGTTAAGGATTACGGCCAAGGCAGCGACGGCCTTGATGCTGTTCCGGTGCAGGACAAAACCGCCCTGTTTGCGCTGCTCGATGAAGCGATCGCACGGGGGCGGGCCTTTTTAAGCGATCGTCATATCGATATTGATACCGTCCTCACTGCCGATAACATCTCCCAAAATCTCCACCTGTGCGACAGTTGGGCGAATACGATCATTGTCCCCGATGAATCGCGCCGCTCTTTTAAAGTATTCGAGAACACGATCACCGCGCTTTACGAAGCCTGCAAACCGGAAATTCTCGGTCGGCCCATCGTGCGTCAGGTGGCGCTGTTTCAATACCTACGCGGCATCCTCGATGGCCTCGCCCAACGCCAAGACATCGATCTCGCCACCCAAAAAATTAACGAACTGCTCGATGAAAGCATTGTGGTCAATAGCCAGCAGTTCGATCGCGCCAAAGCATTCACCGACAGCTATCAGATTCAAAAACGGGGCAAGGTGTGGGATCTGAGCCAAATCGATTTTGAAAAACTTCAGCAAGAATTTCGTCAGACCACCTATAAAAATATTGCGATCGCTGACCTTCGCGCCTTCCTCGAAGCCAAACTCGCGCAAATGCTCACCGAAAACCGCACCCGCCGCGCCTTTGCCGATCGACTCCAGAACATCATCGAAAACTACAACGCCCAAAGCAGCGATGCGGACACCAATTTTGAGGAACTCGTTAAATTTGCCGCAACTTTGCGCGAAGAAGGCGATCGCCACATCCGCCTCGGCCTCACTGAAGACGAACTCGAAATCTACGACCTCCTCTGCACGGATAAACTCACCAAAGCCGACGAAAAAAAAGTCCGCCTCGCGGCCAAAGCTCTCCTGCAACGTTTAACCGCAGCACAGCCCAAAATATTAGTGCAGGACTGGTACAAAGACAGTCAAACCCGAACCCAGGTTCGCAACGCAGTAGACGCGGTACTCGACGAGCATCTCCCGGAAGAGAGCTACGATCAAGCCCTCTTCTTTGAGAAGCGCGACAAGGTGTTTGACCTCACCCTAGACTTGGCAATCAATCGCCAGAAATGGGCGGCATGACCTCCCAAAGCAAAACTCCCCGCCGAGGCGAGGGAGAGGAAGAAACGTTCAGGGTGTATCTGTAACAGGTCTACGCGCTGCTGGGGAGCGATTCCGGACTACAGGGGGATTGATGGCGCGATCGCTGTTTAATCCGGTTGGATGGTGAGCGATCGCCAGCGATCGCTCAGACCGCAAGGAGGCACAATAGACCAGGGTTAACGGGCAGGTTCAGCCGGTTTTTGTTGTAGGTTCGGGAGTCCCGTGATCGCATTGTAGAGCCGTTCTGCGAGGGTTTGGTGTGCCACTGCTGTCAAATGAACCGTATCTTGAAACGCGCCGAGATTCGCCATCGAATCAAAGAGATCGTAGTAATTGAAGACGCGAATATTATTGGGGTAGGCGGATTCTAGAGACTTGTTCGCCTCATCGAGTTGCTGATAGGCAGCGGTAATCGTGGCTTGGTAGGTTGCATCTAGATTTTGGGTGATGCGGGTCGTTTCGACGTTCCCACTGCGTTTTTCGGGGGAAATGCCCGTAATTTCCGGTTGCAAGGCCACGATTAATGGCACTCGTGCCCCGGCAGAGAGTTGCACCATCTGCTTGATGTGGCTGCGGTAGCGTTCGACCCGTTGGCTCAATTCCTCGGTGTCATCGGGGCTGGGCAAATAGTCCGTCAACGAATCCTCGCCTTGACGCACGGGTAAACTACTCTCGGCGAGGTCGGGATTGGAGTTAAAGAAATAGTATTGCAGCACCCTAGCGAAGGTGGTGTTTTGAATGAAGCCGCGCACAGGCTGGGTGATAAAGAGGCCAAAATGGCGCACGGGTTGAGTGAGAAGCTGATTGCGCACGGGGATGCCAACGCTGTCTTCGCTAGAGTCAAGCATCAGGTCGTCATATCCGTTCAAGACGACGATCACATCGGGTTGATAGGGAAGAATTTTGAGGGCGAGTTGGGCGAGTTGATTGCCGGAGGCGTAGCCGGGAACGGCAGCGTTGATGATGCGATAGTTGCCAGACCGAATCCGGGGAGGCAGTTTGGCGACAGCTTGGCGTTGTTCGGCGGTGAAGGGTAAGGTGGCGGGTTGATATTTTTCGGGCGATCGCTGTTGCTGCTCAAGGCGTTCTTGCAAGCGTGTTTCTAGTTTTTCGCTCACTAGGGTGGTGGGGTC
Organism: Spirulina major PCC 6313; assembly: GCF_001890765.1. Taxonomy (NCBI): domain Bacteria; kingdom Bacillati; phylum Cyanobacteriota; class Cyanophyceae; order Spirulinales; family Spirulinaceae; genus Spirulina; species Spirulina major. The sequence goes on from NZ_KV878783.1 coordinate 1,759,501, forward strand.
GCTGAGACCCTGACCAAAGGCGGTCGAACCGCCCAAGAGAAAGATCCGAATTTCACCCTGCGGTTTTTCCAGGGGTACGGGTTCGTTATCGCGAAAGCCTTGGGGGTTAATCGTCCAAATCTCGGTGCTTTGGTCGGAGACGAGTTCATACCCGACGGCAATACTGGATTTGGCTTTGAGTTGGCCCGCCTGGGGCATTCCGGTGAGAGACTCTCCTTCTTTGGAAATGAAGTTGAGGCGGTCAATGTTGCTGTTGGCGCTGGGGCCGATGTCGTTGATGCGATCGCCATTGCCCATCATCAAAACGAGGGCTTTCGCACCCAGTTCCAAGCCAACCAAGGCGACTATGAGCCAAAGCACCGTGGGCCAAAACTTAAACTTATTTTTTTTTCTGCGCAGAGTGTAAGGATTACGGTAGGTTCGGAACATAGGGAGAACTTGCCTCAACAGCACTAGGAATCTCGCAGAATACGTTAGCACAAAAGCACGTCTAGACCTATGATAGGGGGCGAGTGATGAAGCTACAGCTTGTTCAGAAATCATCATGTACAGATTTCAGAAGCCCCTCGCCCTGTGGGAGAGGGGTTTAGGGTGAGGGTAATGAGTGAAGACGCTGTAACACCGCACTGTGGTTATCGATCGAGTTCAATGACCCCCACCTCGGCGGATGCCAGGTGGGGGAGTGACCGGAGATAACCCGGTCGTAGCTGCGAATAGGCCACCAAGGTTAGTACGGCAACACTTCCGGTTGCTTCTCTAAATCGGATTATTTGTAAGGCCCTGGAATCTCAGGGAGTGGGTTCAGCCCAGAAACACCGTACTCACTGGCTGAAGAGACCTGTAGTTTTGGAATTATCTTCCATGCAACGCATCCCAGTCCAAAACCCTGATGGTACTCCTGCCATGCCCACCAAGAGTAGTCGCGCTCAACGGTGGGTAGCGCAGGGCAAGGCCCAATGGGTGAAAACCAATCTACGGATTAAGGTAGTGCGCCTGAAAGCGGAGCCATCGGGTCGTAATACCCAGCCCATCGTGGTCGGGGTCGATCCCGGCAAACTCTATTCAGGGATTGCCGTTCAATCCGCTCAAGCGACATTATTCCAGTCCCACCCTAGAACTCCCCTACCCCAGGGTGCGTGAACGGATGGATCATCGCAGAATGCTACGGCGTTCTCGCCGCAGTCGGCGGATTAATCGAGAGTTACCCTTCCAGCTACGAAATCATCGCCAAAAGCGATTTAACAACCGTAAACAGCAGAAAGTGCCCCCCAGTATCCGAGCCAACCGAGACCTAGAGTTTCGAGTTGTTCAGGGGTTGTCCCAACTATTCCCCATTGCCACCATTGGCTACGAGAAAGTTCGCGCCGACGTGGACTTAACCTCAGGTCGAAAGGGAGCAAAATCTGGGCAAGGTTTCTCTCCGGTCATGGTGGGGCAAGCCTACGCCATTGAGAAAATGGAGCAGATTGCCCCCGTNTACAGTCGCTACGGGTGCAGCAGGATGGCAATGGCACCGCTCAACTTCGCTCTGCTTTGGGATTAAAGAAGTCTCAGGACAAAGCAGAACAAATTCCCCAAACCCATGCGGTAGATGGTATCGCTTTAGCCTGTGGATACTTCATCGGGTATCGTCCCTTCCACCGGAAACGCAGTCACGGTTATCTTTGGTTTGGAGAGGTTAAGCTCACATCTGCCCCATTTGTGGTGATTAAACGGCCACCCATCAGTCGCAGGCAACTGCACCTCATGGTTCCCCGTAAAAAGGGTCTACGCCGCAAATATGGGGGCACAGTAACCCGCCATGGATTCCGGAAGGGCGATCTAGTGCGGGCTGAGATGGCAGGTCGTGTCTCGGTGGGCTATGTGAGTGGGGATACAACTCGGCAAGTTTCTGTTTCTGAGTTCACTTGGAAGCGTATTGGACAGTTTAGTGCTGCCAAGGTTGAGCTACTCTATCGCGCCACGGGTATTTTGGTCAGTTGCCCGCAGAGATTGTCAGTCAGTGGGGCATTTAACCCCGCTGCCTGACGCTTGTTTCCTCCCCCACCTGCGGTGCGAGGTGGGGGTTTCCACAAGGAGTTTTTGATGAAGTCATGACAAAACCCTATCGATTGCTATTTGTTTGTTTAGGTAATATCTGCCGTTCCCCGTCGGCGGAGAATATCATGCAGCATTTGATTGCTGAAGCGGGCTTATCCGATCGCATTCTCTGTGATTCGGCGGGAACGTCGAGTTATCATGTGGGGTCGTCCCCCGATCGCCGGATGCGAGCCGCTGCCTCCCAACGCGGGATTACCCTCCAAGGCTCCGCTCGCCAGTTCACCACGGCAGATTTTGAAGCGTTCGATCTGATCTTGGCGATGGACGAAGACAATTACCGCAACATTCTGGCGATGGATCGCCACGATCGCTACGGGGACAAGGTGCGTTTAATGTGTGACTATGCGGAGCATTTTCGCGATCGCGAAGTGCCCGACCCCTACTATGGCGGCCCCGATGGGTTTAACTACGTGATTGACCTCTTGATGGATGCCTGTCAGGGGTTACTCACCCAGATTCAACAGTCCGCCGAATTTACCGCCTAGGAAATGAGGTGATGTTCCACGGCAAAGCGGGAGAGGTTCGCCCGGTTGTTGGTTTCGGTTTTGCGAAGCAGATTGCTGACGTATTTTTCAATGGTGCGGGGGCTGAGATGGAGGCGGATACCAATATCACTATTGGAGAGGCCATGGGCGAGGAGTTCGAGGACTTGCTGTTCTCGTTCCGTGAGGTCATCGAGGTTAAAACGGGCCATGGTGTTGGATTCTGATTTGCTCGTCGGGGCAGTACGGGGGGAGGGGGTGACTTCCTCCTCTGACCGGGCGAAGCGCACTTCGTTGTGGATGATTTGCGATCGCTCCAATAAATTTCGCACCACCGCCAAAAGCTCATCCATTTCAAAGGGCTTCGGTAAATAGGCATCACAGCCCACCCGATACCCCTGAATCCGATCTTGGGTTTCGTTGCACTCCGTCAAAAAAATCACCGGAATCAGCCGATATTCGGGGCGTTGACGGACTTTTTTGATGAACTCATAGCCATTGAGTCGCGGCATTTTAATATCTGCCACGATCAGATGAGGGTGATAGGTGTCCACATTCTCTAGGGCCTCTTGACCGTCGGAGGCCGGCACGGCGCTGTAGCCCCCAAATTCTAGAGAATCACAAATGGCTTGGCGAATTCCCGGATTATCATCAGCGACAAGGATGAACAGTGGCATGGAATCACCTCAGATGAGCTTAGAGTTTACGCTGACCACGCCACTTTTAACGTTTGCGGTTCACCAAAACTGCCGATAATTGACAAGCTTCGATGATTCGCCGCTAAATGGCGCAGAATCTTATAGATTGTCTCGATTTGATCGGGTTGATTGATCGCGATGGCCAAGTCTGCGATCGCCAGCGGTTCTGGTGCCCCTTGGAGTGCCTGCACCAGTTGGGTTTGCAAGCTTAACACCGATGCCGCTGCTTTTTTACCGGCTTCCACTCCTGGCTGATGGTAGGCATTCACATTCACCAAACTGGCATACAATCCCACGGCTCGCTCATACAGCGCAATCAACGCGCCTACGGTGGTTTCGGTAACGGTGGTAATCGTGAGGGTAATGGAATCTCGCTGGTTGTCATAGAGGGCTTGGCGGGTTCCCTGTAACAAGCCCGAAAGATAGTCCCCGCTGGTGATGCCCGGTTCGACTTCGATCCCGTTCGGGTTGCCATCCTCTAGCACTTCGATGAAGGTGGCAAAGAAGTTCGGAACCCCTTCGCGGAGTTGCTGTACATAGGCATGCTGATCGGTCGAGCCTTTGTTCCCGTAGACGGCAATGCCTTGATAGACGGTCTTGCCGTCGAGATCCTGCTCTTTGCCGAGGGATTCCATCACCAACTGTTGCAGGTAGCGGCTAAAGAGGGCGAGGCTGTCTTTGTAGGGCAAGATCACCATGTCTTTGGAGCCTTTGCCATTGCCGGCGAAATACCAGGCGAGGGCGAGGAGGGCGGCGGGGTTGTGGTAGAGGTCGGGGGTGCGGGTGGCATCGTCCATGGTTTTGGCTCCGGCCAGCATGGCGTGAATGTCGATGCCTTGGAGGGCGGCGGCGACGAGGCCGACGGCGGACATTTCGGAGGTGCGTCCTCCCACCCAGTCGTGCATGGGAAAGGTGGTGAGCCAGTGGTTTTGCTGGGCGATCGCTGCTAATTTCGACCCGATCCCCGTAATTGCGACGGCGTAGTCGGGAAAGTTTAGCCCTTTGGCGGTGTAGACGGCTTCGATTTCTACCATGCCGTTGCGGGTTTCGGGTGTGCCGCCGGATTTGGAGATGACGAGGACGAGGGTGCTAGAGAGGCGATCGCCAATGTCCGCCACGGTGCGAGCAATCCCCGCCGGATCGGTATTGTCGATGAAGTGAAGGGTTAAGGGTGCATCAACGGGGGCTAGGGCTTGGGATACAAATTGCGGCCCCAGGGCAGATCCACCGATGCCAATGGACAGAATATCGGTGAAGCGGGGCGCGTTGGGGGGTTTAATCGTGCCGCTGTGGATTTTGGTTGTAAAGGCATCGATCGCGTCGAGGGTGTCGGTAATGGCGGCCTTAAGTTCCGGCGTGGGTGCAAGGTCAGGATTGCGCAGCCAGTAATGGCCCACCATCCGGTCTTCGTCGGGATTGGCGATCGCCCCTGCTTCTAATGTCTCCATCGCCTCAAACGCCTGCTCAAATTTCGGGAGCATCGCCTTGAGAAAAAACTCATCAAAGCGCATCCGACTGATATCGAGATACAAGCCGAGGTCGGCGTGAACATACAACCAATCTTGATAACGTTGCCACAGCACGGCCGAATCCATAATTACCTTACTCTTTCGCGTCCTTTCACAAGTTTAAGCTAATGCAGGCGATCCCCACGCATCAACCCCATGAATCTGATTGAACCGGAGCATCGCGGCGAATTGCTGGAGGCGATGCGTCAAAACCGCCGTGTTTTCTCAATGCCATAGAACACGCCCGTGCCAATCGAGAGCAACAGCAAAATCCACAGAATCCCCCCCGGCAAAAACGAGAACAGGCTCAGACCCCGCAGTAAATAGGTGACGACGGTGATACCCAGCACCGTAAAGAAGAGGGTGGATGCGATCGCCTCTGATTGGGGGGTTGCCATCCATGAAACTCCAACAAAATCTCTCTTTTGACTGTACCTTATTGGGCTTGGGGATTGGAAACTCAGCACTGTAACGAGAATTCGGCGAAAAATTAACCAATATTTACCGAAGCGGCGATCGCGTCTCTTTTCTGTCCCGCGCTTGCAGTGATGCGATCGCAACCCAATTTTGAGGCAAAATCCTACAGCCCTGATTCAGTCCGGTATTGAGAGCGATCGCCCCCCACCGCCTCAAGGAATGGGAGTGAGTACTTTTACTTTAAACAACAATCCAGTAGATTTAAGATTTGGGCATTTTGCTATTGTTTTGATTTATCTAAAACGAAACTACAAATTCTTGAAAACGCAAAGAAATCAATTTATCAGCAATGTAAATTCCAAAAAACGACCTAGAGCCATATTCAAGCCCAAACACTCCGAATCTCACCCATTTCTAAAATCCACCCCCCTTTAAACTCTCCATCGCTTCGTCAATAATGCGAAACAGCAGCGGAAATGCGATCGGCAATTGCCCCCCATTCCCGCCCATCACCCCACCCCAGAGGAGAAACCCATGAGACTATCGGTATACGGCAAAGGCGGCATCGGCAAATCCACCACCAGTTGCAACATCTCCGTCGCCCTCGCCAAACGCGGCAAAAAAGTCTTACAAATCGGCTGCGACCCCAAACATGACAGCACCTTCACCCTCACCGGGTTTCTCATCCCCACGATCATCGACACCCTCCAAGAAAAAGACTTCCACTACGAAGACATCTGGCCCGAAGATGTGATCTACAAAGGCTATGGCGGCGTGGACTGCGTCGAAGCCGGTGGCCCCCCCGCTGGGGCAGGCTGCGGCGGCTATGTGGTCGGCGAAACCGTCAAACTCCTCAAAGAACTCAACGCCTTTGATGAATACGATGTCATCCTCTTTGATGTGTTGGGTGACGTGGTGTGCGGTGGGTTTGCCGCACCGCTGAACTATTCCGACTACTGCATGATCGTCACCGATAACGGCTTTGATGCCCTTTTCGCCGCCAACCGGATCGCCGCCTCCGTCCGGGAAAAAGCCCGCACCCATCCTCTCCGCCTCGCCGGGCTGATTGGTAACCGCACCTCGAAGCGCGACCTGATTGAAAAATACATTGAAGCTGTGCCGATGCCCGTCCTTGAAGTGTTGCCCCTGATCGAAGACATCCGCGTCTCTCGTGTCAAAGGCAAGACGTTGTTTGAAATGGCCGAGCGCGATCCGTCGTTGAACTATGTCTGCGATTACTACCTCAGCATCGCGGATCAAATTCTCGCCAATCCCGAAGGCGTTGTCCCCAACGATGCCCAAGATCGCGACCTCTTCTCGCTCCTGTCGGACTATTACCTCAACCCGCCCGCCGATGCCCCGAAACAGTCGGCGGATTCGGAACTGGATTTGATGATGGTTTAAATGCCATCACCCCTGGCCCCTCTTCCAGCGGGAGAGGGGGATGGATTGGAGACAAGGGGCTTCAGCCCCTTGCCCGATCTCTGCACGGGAGGCGTAGGGTAGGCAATGCCCACCACCTCTCAAAAATTCCAATCACCCCCATTCACATTATTTCAAGGAGTTCACCCCCATGACCGTTGCTCAAGACCAACCCAACGCGCTGAATTTTGAATGCGAAACTGGGAATTACCATACGTTCTGCCCAATTAGCTGTGTGTCCTGGTTGTATCAAAAAATTGAGGATAGTTTTTTCTTGGTGATTGGGACGAAAACCTGTGGGTATTTTTTGCAAAATGCGATGGGGGTGATGATTTTCGCCGAGCCGCGCTATGCGATGGCGGAATTGGAAGAGGCGGATATTTCGGCGCAGTTGAATGATTATGAAGAATTGAAGCGGTTATGTGAGCAGATTAAGCGCGATCGCAACCCCAGCGTCATCGTCTGGATTGGCACTTGCACCACCGAAATCATCAAAATGGACATGGAAGGCATCGCCCCCAAACTTGAAGCCGAGATCGGGATTCCCATCGTCGTCGCCCGCGCCAATGGCCTAGACTACGCCTTCACCCAAGGCGAAGACACCGTTCTCGCCGCCATGGCCCAACGTTGCCCCACCGCCGCCCAAGTGAAAAGCGAAGATAAAGAAGACCGGAATGCGATCGCAAAACTCCTCAACTTCGGTCGCCAAAAAGAAGAAGTCACCCAAACCGATTCAGAATACGCCGATCATCCTCCCCTCGTTCTCTTCGGCTCCCTGCCCGACCCCGTGGTCACCAACCTCACCCTTGAACTGAAAAAACAAGGTGTCCAAGTCTCCGGCTGGCTCCCCGCCAAACGCTACACCGAACTGCCAGTAATCGAAGAAGGTTACTACACCTGCGGCGTTAACCCCTTCCTCTCCCGCACTGCCACCACCCTGATGCGTCGCCGCAAAACTAAACTAATTGGCGCACCCTTCCCCATCGGCCCCGACGGCACTCGCGCCTGGATCGAAAAAATCTGCTCCGTCTTCAACATCGAACCCCAAGGCCTCGAAGAGCGGGAAGCGAAAATTTGGGCCAGCCTTGAAGATTATCTGGAACTCGTGCGCGGCAAATCTGTCTTTTTCATGGGCGATAATCTTTTAGAAGTTTCCCTCGCCCGCTTCCTCATTCGTTGCGGCATGACCTGCCCGGAAATCGGCATTCCCTACATGGATAAACGCTATCAAAAAGCGGAACTGGATTTCCTCATACAGACCTGTTCTGAGATGGGCGTACCGATGCCGCGCATCGTTGAAAAACCCGATAACTACAACCAATTGCAGCGAATCAATGACCTACAACCGGACTTGGTGATCACCGGCATGGCCCACGCTAATCCCCTCGAAGCGCGTGGCATCAACACCAAATGGTCGGTGGAGTTCACCTTTGCCCAAATCCACGGTTTCACCAATGCCCGCGACATCCTTGAATTAGCGACCCGTCCCCTCCGTCGGAATAACAATCTCAAGGATTTGGGCTGGAATAAGTTGGTGAAAGAAACAGTCTAGATGAACCGTTTGGCGGACATGCCGTAGGTTATTCAATCCATAGCTCAATCAACGGTGTGTCAGCCGTTAAGCTGCTCTTTCACCCCATGAATTCATCAATCTGACGCACCCTACAATTCAACTGTAGGGTGCGTCAGACTGGATCAATATCGGATTGAATGTCCAATGCTCAAGGTGACGGTGCGTTACGCTTCGGTAACAGTGACAAGCATCCTAAGTCTTAGCATTGATGCTGTATTAGGGCGCGATCGCAATCTCTAACGTTATTAGGATTTAATCCAGCGGCAGTAGAGTTTGCCGGTTTCGTCTTTTTCCCAGTGGGCGATGAGTTGAGGCTTGGCTGGCTTTAACGCGGGATTCCAGCGGTTGGAGTATTGAATGAGGGTTAGGGTTTGGGCAGTGGTGGAAATCATTGCAACCTCCTAGGCTGTGCTAAATCACGGAATTACCGAGTTGTTTTATTAACGACTTATTAACGTTCTCTTAACCTAAGTATATCGGACAGGCCCCACGGGACTTTGTGATGATCATCACACTTGATAATTTGTAACGTTGCGATGCATGTTGCAATAAGATTTAGGGTGTTCTCAAGAGCATTACTGTACATTAGGGAAGCTAATCAGCATTCAAACTACACTGCGATACTCCCCCTAAAGCTCTCTTATCGAGAGACTCAGGAAAATTAAGGTGCAATTTAGCTGCCGATTAGCTCAACAAAAACTCTGGCGTTACCCAAGCTTGAGGAATTTCGCTTTCACTGGGTAGATAAACAGCACAATTGATGTCCATCTGAGCCAAAAAACTACACATCAATGGTCCAACAGTCTCCCATGACAGTCCCCCTAACCCACAACCCAGCGCAGGCATTGCCAAGGATTGAATTTCTTGATCTTTATAGTTATCGACAAGCCACTGCATACCTTGTTCAATATCTGTAAGCGATGATTGATTGCGCCAGTGATTTTTAGTTGGAAAGAGAAGGAACCAAGTCGGCAGATTTGAACCGGTACGATCATCACTTAGATCTTTGTCTCTCAAGTCATCAAATGCAGATATTTCTCTCTTGTATAAATAAGGCCGTCCCATTACGATCTCCTTCGATCTGCAAAGATCTTGGTAGGCAACATAAACATCGGGAAATCGATACTTAGCTGTTGAAGCCAACCCTTTACCCATTACTCCAACACAATTAACGCTAACTGTTAAAGTTTGCAACTGTGAGAAAAACATATCCCCTTGAACAATAGATATATTTTTAATCTTTGCTCTAGAGTTGGGCTTAAAAAATAGTTTTGGATCACTTGAAATTGTAATCCTATCGATAGAAACCCCAAGTTTCAATTGATCTTTTAATCGTTTTTTGACTTTTTCTAAAACTTTTGCAGTGGATACATAGATACCTTGGATATAATCAGGAGCAACCCGATCCGGCACTAAACATTCCGCCATTAGTTTTCGCTTAGAACCATCATGATCGTTCCACCATTCTTGATCAACCTGCTCTTTTAATTTTTGGAAATACTGCCTAGCTTCTCGAATAGGGAGGATGCGAGTCTCTTGGTGGGCCGCATTTCCATTAGAAATAAAGATATCATTGCGATCTAAAATACTTTTTTCGAGAAAAATAATAGCCAGATCTGAGTGTTCCAGACGAGAGCGAATCAAGGAGTAGAGCATAGCATTTCTGGGTTGAAAGTATAAGTTGGCAAAATACCATAAACTTTTCCCTTCTATCTCTTTTTTCTTTCTTTTATCAATAACGGAACTGTTATAGATAACACTTGGTTTGATGTCTTGAGCTTCTACTGCGGCGTGAGATAAGATTCCATGCTGTAAAATTGAAATAATATTATCAACATGAGTAATGTAATATAGTCCATCAATTTCTCTTTTTACCATATCGTTTACGCTGGATTTTAAGTGCAGCATTGTCAGACTCCATGAACCACGCTAAAACGTAAGTAGGTGGGTTATCTTAAATGTAAGATATAGTAACTTATGTAACCTATACTGGCTAATGGTTTTAGCATCCAAGAGCTTACGGAATCTTACAAATGATTAGTCCTTCCTGCTTATCACCACACTATCTCAGATTGCAACGATGCCGCCCTCTAGAGGGAACTGAGGAGGGGAGCCGCGCCGAGGAGGGTGCGGGTGTAGGGGTGTTGGGGTTGGGTGAAGATTTGCTCTGTGGGGCCGAGTTCGACGATTTGTCCGGCTTGCATGACGGCGATACGATCGCATAAAAATCGCGCCACCCAAAGATCATGGGTAATGAAGAGATAGGTGAGGTTAAATTCGTCCTTGAGCGATCGCATCAAGTCCAGGACCTGGGTTTGTACCGTTGCATCGAGCATACTCACCGGCTCATCACAGATCACAAGCTGCGGTTGGGTGATCAAGGCGCGGGCGATGGCCACCCGTTGCTGCTGACCGCCGGATAATTCGCGGGGGAAACGCTGGTAATAGTCTGCCGTGGGCGTGAGTCCCACCCGCTCTAACATCGCATTGACGCGGGGTTGCACCGTTTTCGGCGTGGCGAGTTTGTGGATCAAGAGTGGATCGGCGATGCTTTGGCCAATCGTCATCAGGGGGTTTAAACAGGCAAGGGGATCTTGGAAGATCATCTGCATCTGTCGCCGCAGGGGGCGCAGTTCCTCGGCGCTGAGGGTGGTTAACTCTTGGCCGTTCAGTTGCACCGATCCAGCGGTGGCGCGAACCAACTGCAAGATCGTCCGGGACAGGGTGCTTTTCCCGCAGCCCGATTCTCCCACGAGGCCGAACACTTCCCCAGCGGCGAGGCTAAAACTGACATCATCCACGGCTTTAATGACCGGGGGCGGGGTGCGGGAAATCCATTGCTGGATGAAGCTGGCTTCGAGGCTGTAGTGCTGTTTGAGGTGGGTGACGGTGAGGAGGGGCGTGGCGGGGGCGGTGGGGAGGGGGTCGGGGTCTTGAATGGCTTGGATGTGGAGGGCGGATTCGAGGAGGGCTTGGGTGTAGGGGTGTTGGGGATCGGTGAGGATGGCGCGGGCGTTGCCGGTTTCGACCATCTGACCGTTGTACATGACGGCGATGCGATCGCAATATTCCCCCACCAGGGCGAGATCGTGGGAAATCAAGAGCAGGGCGAGGTTGCGCTCTTGGCAGAGGCGGGTAAGTTCCTGGAGAATTTCCGAGGCAACGGTGACATCGAGACTGGTGGTGGGTTCGTCGGCGATGATTAACTGGGGTTCGAGGAGGAGGGCGAGGGCGATCGCCACCCGTTGCCGCATCCCGCCGCTAAATTCATGGGGATATTGCGACCAGCGATCCGCCGGAATGCGCACAGCCGCAAGGGTTTCGAGGGCGCGGTCTTTGGCTTGGGCTTTCGTGAGGTGGGGGCGGTGGGCTTGGAGGGTTTCAATGCAATGATCGCCAATCGTCATCAGGGGATCAAGGCGAGTCATCGGGTCTTGGAAAACAAGGGCGATCGCTTCACCGCGAAACCGGCGCAACTCGTCCCCGCTGAGGTCAAACAGCGATCGCCCCTCAACACGAATCGCCCCCTCCACCTGGGCCGTCCCCGGCAACAACCGCATCAACGCCCGCCCCAGGGTACTTTTCCCGCAGCCCGATTCCCCCACAAACCCCAGACGTTCCCCCGCCTTGAGGGTAAACGACAGATCATCGATCGCCCAGACCGTCTCACCGTAGGGGCTGGGATAGGCCACCCGGAGGTGATCCACACTGAGCAATTCTGTTAGGGAGTCCTGGGTCATCGCAGCCTGGGGGAATCGGGATTCTGCGGCTGACTCGATCGATCAGCATCGCAGGGATGATGGCTTAAATATCGTAGGCTTTTTTGACACTCATGTCCCGAATGTCCTGATTTTGGGCCGCTTTGCGAATCAGATAGGCCAGGGCAAAATCCCCGTGCTCATGGTGATTGAGGGTGTCGGCTAGGTCAAAAATATGCTGGGCCAGATCATCACCGAGCTTTTCGATCATGCCTTGCCGTTCGTTGGCGGCTGCCGCTTGTTCACGAATTTTCATTTGCCATTCCCGTTCAAAAAACTGTTCTAAAGACCCGCTCACTCCCAATTGCGTGAGCACATCCCATTCACCGCGATCGCACCAATAGCCCTCACATTCATTGCACCGCTCCAAATAAAACGGCGTGCGGCAATCGATCTTAGTGCGGGATAAATACCGACTACAACTCGGACAAAGACCCGCCCGTGCATCCACCTCAGACACATTGAAATCCGATGCAATGGGTTGGGCCAGGGTTTCAGGTGTTGCCGTTTGCAGCGGGTGGTGCTGTTGCCAGGCCTGGTACGCCATCGCTGCAACCCATTGGCCCTGACATTCGCTACACCGCTGCACCGTGATTCCTCCGGTGAGCGGGGCATCAAGCAGGGCAGTTTTCTTGCACTTGGGACAATCCACAACATTTGCTGAATCCGGTTTACGTTCCCAATTCTAAAGGGTGATGGCCGGTCTGTTAATGGGGAGCCTCAGCCAATCACCCCCCACTCCCCCCCCCTGTGCCCCTCATCCCCTGCTCGCGTCCAGAGTGCTACACCCCTGAGTGTGTCCCGAATCTTGATTTAGGGGGAGTCCGGTGGATTGGCGATGGTGAGGTTTAAGATGCGGTCAAAATCGTAGTTTTCGACGATGGTGAGGAGGGTGTGTTTGAGCAGTGCGGCATGGTCGGGCAGTTCAGTTAAAAGGAGGCGGATGGCCGGTTCACTGCATTGCTCGGCGGCAGCGTGGAGTTGCGATCGCCACTCTGCCGACATCAGATCAAGCATCGCCGGGGTCAGCCCCTCTAGGGAAGGCCGAGCCTGAACCTCATGGGGGTTGATGTAGTCGTAGGTGAGGCCGAGGGTTTCGCCCATCACCTGAAGCAACTGCTGACTGTTAAAGGGCTTACTAAAAAAGGCCGTGCAGCCCGCAGCTAAGGCCCGTTGGCGATCGCTGTCAAATGCAAACGCCGTCAAGGCAAAAATGGGTAGACCGGGGTCAGCTTGGCGAATCTGGCGCGTCACCGCCAAGCCATCTAGCCCCGGAATTTGAATATCAATCATGATTAACTGGGGTTGCCACTCTTGCCAGAGCGCGATCGCCCTCTCGCCATGGGTCGCCGCCTTCACCCGAAACCCAATCGACTCCAACAAATAGGTCAACAAAAATCGATTATCCGCCTCATCCTCCACAATCAAAATCCGAGGCGGAACCATCCCCGACGCTAGACCCACAATCTGCTGCACCTGCATTACCGGATCATGGCTTAACGAACAGGAGGAAGCAGACGCATAGTTCCACAACGGCAACTGAAAGAAAAACACTGACCCCTGCCCCTCGACACTCTCCACCTCAATCTTACCCCCCATCAACTGCACAAACTTCTGGCTAATCGGCAGCCCCAACCCAGTACCATCGGTTGTTTGCACCGCTTGAGGCTCTTGGGTAAAGGCTTCAAAGATCCGGTCTAGGGCCGATTCCGGGAGACCGCAGCCCGTATCCTGCACCTCAAACCGCAGTTCACACGGTTGAGCCATGGAAGACTGCACCAGGGTGACGACGAGTTTCACCTTGCCATTCACCGTAAACTTAATCGCATTCCCCACCAGATTGATCAGCACCTGACGCAGTTTGCGTTGATCTTCATAGATATATTGCGGCACATCCGGCGCAATCTCGATCTGAAACTGCGTGTCTTGGGTCTCGGCCTTCAGGTGCAACATGGCATAGAGCATATTGACCAGGTGATAGAGATCAAATTCGTGGCGCTCTAGGGCAAGCTGCCCCGCTTCGATTTTGGACAGTTCCAAGACATCATTAATCAACATCAGCAGATGTTCACCACTTTGGTTGATGATCTGGAGATAGTGTTTTTGGGTGGGGCTGAGGCTGAGATCACTATCTAAGAGTTGGGCAAACCCTAAAACCGCATTGAGGGGCGTGCGGAGTTCGTGGCTCATGTTGGCGAGAAATTGGCTTTTGGCTAGGCTGGCAGCGTCGGCGGCTTCTTTCGCTTTTTGGAGGTCATAGGCTTGATGTTGGGCGCGATCGAGGAGATAGGCCTGTTGGAGGGCGATGCTGAGTTGATGGCTGAGATGGAGCAGGATCGTGATTTCGGCAGATTGCCAATGGCGGGGGCCGCTGTTTTGATAGACCCCCACTAATCCCCACAGTTCTGTGCCGACAAAAATGGGCATGATCACATAGGCTTTGGCGTGGAAGGTGGCGAGGAAGTCGAGATAACAGGGGCTGAAGTTGGCTTGATTGACATCATGGACACACCGATAGTCCGACGCGCTTCGATAGTCTTTGCCTTGGGTGGTTTGCAGATAGGTGTCGTTGATGTAGGGGAGTGGGTCGGTTTGGATGAGGGCTTGGAGGGCGCAGCGGGAGTCCTGGAGCAGATTACTTTGTAGGTAACGCTGGGGGTTTGCTAGGGAGATCAGGGGCTGCCAGGGGTTAACCACGGCTTCGGCGACGATGGTGCCACTCCAATCGTTGTTAAAGCGATAGATGACGACGCGATCGCACTGGAGGCGATTCCGTAATTCTTGGCTCGTGGCGTTAAAAATCGTGTTTAAATCAAGACTTTGGCGAATGCGATTGATCGATTCATTAATTAAGCGATCGCTCTCAGCCGTGGCCTGAATCGCCAGTTCAGCCTCTTTTTGAACGGTAATATCCACTAAAATGCCATCCCACACCACTGTGCCGTCCGCCTGGTGTTGTGGCCGGGAACGCCCCTGCATCCAGTGCAATGCTGTGCCTTTAAACCACCGCCACACATGATGCCAAGGCGCAAGGGTACGAGCCGACTCATGGATCGACAACCACAACGGTTCGAGATCCTCCGGATGCACCCATTGAAAAATTTCATCCTGAAGCTGGGTCATCAGATCCAGGGCTGAGATGCCCAGCAACTCCTGACAACTCGGACTGACGTAGGGAAAGGTCACCACGCCGTCAGGGGACAGGGCCATTTGATAAATCATGCCCGGTACATTGGCTGCCAAGGTTTCATACCGCGCATGGCTTTGTTCGAGATCCTGTCGAGCTTGATGCCGATATTGATGGGCGGCCAAAAGTTCACCAAGGAGCACGAGCCAGTTTTGCTCTTCTTCGCTCCAATATTGAGGGATGGTGCAGGCTTCAATGCAGAGATAGCCCCTCGTTTGGTGGTCATGGTTGAGGGGAATCACCAGCAACGACTGGATATCGGCTTGGCGCATCAAGTCGCGATCGCCCGCCGCTTCTGGGGGCATAGCCTCCACCCAAGGCACATAAAATGCCTGATCTGGATTCGCCTGCAAGGCCGCCAGGGTATAGGTAAAGGGGGAAAGATCGAGGCGATCGGCCATGGGACAATGCCACTCCGGTTGCGTCCAACAGCGCAGAATACGCCAATCGGCGGGATTGTCAGAATCCAGCCAAAAAAGATAGGCGCGATCGGCCCGAATCTGTTCGGCCACCTGCGCCAAAATATCCCCTAAACTCTCTTGCAGCGGAGCATTCATCAATTGTCGGGAAATATTCGCCATCATCGCCGCTAAGGTGGCTTGATGGGCGAGGCGATCGGTCACTAATTGGCGTTCGAGTTCTAGGGCGATGCACGCTGCCCCCCTGCGGAGGCCGGCGATCTGAGCATCCGTGAGGATCAAGGGCCGCACATCCATCAGCACCAACGTCCCGATCACCTCCTGCGCCGAGTTGTGCAAGGGTAACCCCAGATACCCATTCCCTTGGGCTGCGACGAGATGCATCGCTTGGGGGAAATGGGTTTGCACATCCGCCGGTATGTAGCAGATCTCGCCTCGGATGACCTGCTGACAGGGTGAGTCATCAATGACATAGACTTGACCTTCGTTCCAGGTTGCACCATCCCAAAAGATCCGCGATCGCACCCGACTCGGTTGTGTCCCCCACACCTCACATATCGACACATACTGCACATTGAACCCATGGGCTAAATCCTGGGTACAGTCCTGAAAAAAAGAATTGCCCGTTTTTTGACTCCATTGCTTCAACAGCCGATCCATCATCCACACAATGCCATTCTGGATCTGATTCGGGATGATGCCCAGACGAGCATTGACCCGCACCACCAACTCCGCCGGGTCACAGGGCAAGGTGAGATAGTCCACCACCCCCCGCTGAAACGCTGCCACTTTTAAATCCGTGCGATCGCACCCGCTCACCATCAACACCGGCACACCCCAGCCCCACACCCCCTCATCGGGCAACCCCTCCCCCACCCACACCACCAACGCCCAATCCGCCGGCACAGACGGCAACTCCGGCAACGGAACAACCACAACACGATAACCCGCTCGCTCTAGTGCCAACATCTCCGCATGATGATCCTGGGCAACGGGATCAATCCACAGAATTGGCGCACACCAAGACGACGATTGCATGACAATATTACTCGTTGAAATAAATGAGGGGTTCGTTAATCATGGCACACAACTTTACGGGTTTAAGACTAGAACTCATGAATTAGACAGACAGCATCATCAATCAAGGCTGGAATGATAATCTATTCAAGGCAATCCAACATTTAGAAATACCCCAGTTTCATCAGCGAAATCACACATCTACACAACGGTTTCTGATCTCTATCCACGCTCCATAGTACAGAACCCTTCAACGCACCTCAACCCTTAGCTCAAATTCCATGAGGTTGAAAGAGGAACGGATATCTAGACTCAATCAATGATTCGCTGGCATATGTCATCCTCTGGTGTTTCCCTCGTGTCATGGCTCTGCCGTGACATGCGCCTTGAGCGGCTCCGCCGCCTGGAGAGGAGGCAGAGCCTCCAATTGGCATTACTTGGCAGAGCCAAGTAACGAGATCACCGTGAATACGTTAAAAACAGAGCAATAATTGGCTACTTGATAATAGCTTGAACCCATGTCCGGACTACATTATTTATGACGATATGTGAATTTTAAGCGTGATTCTTAAATCGCTATCGTTACAGTTTCCAGATTCAGGCTGCATAGATTGCAACAGCGGGCCGCCCAAACATATCGCGTACCTCGCAACGTTGGTCTGATGATCTCTACCCATGACCAGAGTAGTTTGCAAAACCAGGATTGCATTCTGAATCAAACGCATTAGGCCAAGCCCAAACGAGTTAGGGTTTTTTGCAAGGTTTGTAGCTCCACGGGTTTAGCTAGATATTCATCAGCCCCTAACATTGTCCCCCATGTTTTATCAACCTCAGTACCCTTGGTTGAGCAGATCACCACAGGAATTTTCTTGGTATCAGGACTGCCTTTGAGTTCTCGACAAAACTCAAAACCACTTTGCCCAGGTAAAATGACATCCAAAAAAATAATATTGGGTGATTCGTTGATTAGTTTATCTTTCGCTTCTTCAACGCTAGAGGTGCTAATGACATTAAATCCGGCAGCCATGAGCGAGCGGGCCATGTATTCACGATCTGTTAGGCTATCTTCGACAATTAATGCGCTTTTCATAGGTAACTTTTAAAATACGGGAATACTCAGACTGTGATGTACAGGTTATTTTAGCTTGAATAATTGTCCAAATTGACGAACTGAGACGACATGGGATCAAAATTCATCACTGGGCAGATCGGGCGTGCTCACTTCACGCAGCCAGGATTGGGACTGGGGCAGTCGAGATCTGAGGTGTGGGGGGATGACGTTTGGGGCGATCCCGCTTCAGGCGGCGGGGGTTGGGGCTAGGGGTAAAAAGAGTTGAGAGCGATGGTTCTGGCCGGAGTGGAGGGTGAGGGTGATGATTTGGGCGGTGGCGAGGGAGGGGTGGGCGGTGGGGTTGATCTGGCCGGTGTTCATGGGGTAGGCGGGGAAGTTGGCGAGGTTGATGCTGAGGCGGAGGCGATGGCCGGGGGGCAGTTGGGCGCAGGTGGCTTGGAGGGGGATACGGATCGGGGTGCTGGGGGTGTTGTGGAGGTGGATATAGCCTTGGCAGAGGTTGTAGACGGAGCCGTCGGGCTGGACTTCGGAGAGGATGGCGCAGAGGTCGTAGCTGGGGGTGCTGGCGGTGCAGTGGAGTTCGACGATCGCTTCTCCGGCAATGACTAAGGGGTCGGTGAGGGGGGCGGTGGTGTAGGTGAGGGTGTCGGTGCGGTCGTCGAGGTGCGATCGCTCCCGTGATCCGGCGGGTTGGCTGGCATGGCCGCCCCAACTGGGAACGGGTCGCCAGGGGTCATGGATCAGGATGTCCTGTTGGGCGGGAAGGGTTTCGGCGCTCTGGGGGGTGAGGTGGCCGGCATCGTCGCGGGTGCTGGCGAGGCCGTTGCTGGTGAGGGCGAGGAATTGATATTGGGCGGGGGGGAGGTCGGCGAAGGATTGCCAGGTGTTGCGGCCGATCATGAAGAGGCACAGGGGGTCGTTGGTGAGCAGGCCGGTGTCGTTGCCTTTGAGGAAGTGGTCAAACCAGCGGATTTGCAACTCATCGACAGGATTGTTAGCGGCGGGGCCATAGTTGCGATCGCCCACCCGCGGCCCCCAGGGGAGATGACCCCACGGGCCGATCAGCAGAAATTGTGGGGCTTGGCATTGCGATCGCATCTGCCGATAGAGGCGCAAATTACCCCGCAGGTAGGGATCAAACCAGCCGCCAATATGCAACATCGGCAAATCCACTTCGCCTAGTTGCGGCTGAAACCCATGCCAATAGTCATCATTATGGGGATGGTTGAGCCATTCAAAATAGAATGGCGCGTATTTTTGGAGGCTTTCGTAAAAATGGGTCGGGGCGTGGGTGATGGGTAACTGCCGCGCCGCTTGATAGAGGGTTTCAAAGGCGGACTGATCCCCTTGACGGCGGGCGGTTTCGGCCGCTAGTTGCACGGCCCAGCCGAGATTTCCTTGCAGACAAAAGGCTCCATTTTCATAGACCCAATCCTGATAGAGGTCATAGCCCACCATGGCAGGCGCGATCGCTTTCAACGGTTCCGGTTGCGTTTGCGCCGCGTAAAGCTGTGTCATCCCCTGATAGGAAAAGCCATACATCCCCACCGCGCCACTGCTACCGGGCAACGTTGCCGCCCAATTGACTGCATCGTAACCGTCCTCCACCTCATGGCGAAACAGGTCAAAATTCCCGTCCGACGTGCCACGACCGCGCACATCCTGAATCACGACGATATAACCCTGGCTCGCGTACCATTGGGGCGGCGCGTAGACGACGGTAGAGGCGATCGCCCGTCCGTAGGGTTGGCGCATCAACAACACCGGATAGGTTCCCTCATCCGCCGGACGATAGACATCCGCATCCAAGCGCACCCCATCCCGCGTGTGCATTGACCGAGTTTCGCAGCAAATGTTTAGGCTCAATGGTCTTGACTCCCCAAGTTTGACGAACTGTCTTTTGACAGGCGATCGCAATATCTCCACAATCGTACCGTTAAACATTCCCACCCCCCACCCCATGCACACCGATCACGATAAACCGAAACTCATCTCCATCGGCATCGCCCCCATCGGCATTATCTCCATCGGCATCGTCCCCATGGGCATCATCTCCATCGGAGCCGTTCCCATGGGTTTGCTTTCCCTCGGAGCCGTTGCCATGGGGGTCTTCTCCGCCGGCAGCGTCTCCATGGGCGTTGTCAGTGCCGGCATCCAATCCATGGGCGTTGTCAGTGCAGGCCCCATGGGCATGGGCAATATCCGCGCCCCCTTCCCCTTCATCTTTCCCGTTAACCGCGCCCATGATCCCATTCATGGTGATCACGGCGAAGATGCCATGGACGAAATGGACTCGATGGATGAGATGGACTCGATGGAACATGAGGGCCACAGTGAGGAATAGGGACTTTTTGGAGTGGTGCGATCGCATCCCCCCCAGCCATCCGCCTATAATAAAGGGCTAACCCCTAACCGGGTCAGCGTCGCACCAATGAACACGGCATGGCAAAATCCCAATCCGAAGGCATCAAAATCATTACCGACAACCGCAAAGCCCGGTTTCTCTACGAAATCCTCGAAACCTACGAAGCCGGCATCGCCCTCGTCGGCACGGAAGTGAAATCCATCCGCGCCGGTCGCGTCAACATCCGCGACGGCTACGGCCTAATGCGCAACGGTGAAGCTTGGCTCCTCAACGTCCACATCTCCCCCTACGATGCCAGCGCCGCCTACTTCAACCACGACCCCCGCCGCTCCCGGAAACTCCTCCTCAAAAAACAAGAAATCAACAAACTGGTCGGCAAACTCGAACAGCAAGGCCTCACCCTCGTTCCCCTCAAACTTTATTTCAAACGTGGCAAAGTCAAAGTCGCCCTCGGCCTCGGTCGCGGCAAAAAACTCCACGACAAACGCGAAACCGTCAAAAAACGCCAAGACGATCGCGACATCCGCCGCACCCTCAAACAATTTTGAGGTTTTTGCGATCGCATCGCTGAAAAAGGATCAGTTTTGGCATCGGCAGGGGGTGATTATGCGATCGCGAATTCAGTTAAAGCGCGTCGTTTAGGGCGCATAAAACCAAGAACAATCCGTTCTTTGGGAATTCCCACTTCCAGTAACTTTGAAGTGACACCGTCTTCAGTACCATCAATCTCAATCCAGATTTTTTCCTCAATAATCCGAGCATGAATCACAACGGCATGAACTCGCCCCGATTGACCCCAACCCAAATCAATCAGAAGATAGTTATCAGTGTGAGGGCTGGTTGACTGACAAAAGTTGAGAGGTAGAAGTCGAAGTCTTGACTGAGAGGGTTTTTCAGGGGTCGAGGTCATAACAGGGGAGCCAGCGTTCTAAGCTTAGATACCACTCAAAACAACGAACGCTGTGAAAAAAACTCCCCCCTCTACGATGCCTTAGCCCCTTGGCTGAGTCAATCGGTGTCCTGGGCACATCGGGCGCATCTGACCACCTGTGTGTGGATGGTAGCCGCCTTGATTCAGCGCGGTGAAGTCAACCTAACCCGCTGGCTACCCTACCTGCCTTGTCGTGGGCACCAAGCTCAAAGCAAGCAACGTCGGGTCAGCCGCTGGCTACACAACAGTCGCATCAATGTCCATCGGCTGTACAAACCGCTGATTCAAGCAGCGCTTGCCACTTGGAATGAGGACTGTTTGTATCTGAGCTTAGACACCTCAATGTACTGGGACAACTATTGCCTGGTGCGTTTGGCTGTGGTGCATCGAGGCCGAGCCTTAACCGTGGTGTGGCGAGTATTGGAACACAAAAGTGCCTCCATCCGCTTTCAGCGACTATCGAGAGCTGCTCTACCAAGGCGCGAACCGATTGCCCCAAGGGGTGAAGGTGGTGTTGCTGGCCGACCGAGGCTTTGTCCACCTCAAGGCGATGCAGATGCTCAGTCAAGAGTTGGGCTGGCACTATCGCATTCGTCTCAAGCGCAACACCTGGCTCTGGCGGGCTGGTAAAGGCTGGCAGCAATTGAAAGACTTCCATCTCCAACGGGGGGAAGCCCTTTGTCTACACACCGTCAAACTCCACAAGCAGGAGTGGTACGGACCGGTTCATGTTGCCCTTGGCTACAACAACATCAATGGTGAGTTTTGGGCAATCGTCAGTGATGAACCCACTAACCTACAGACGTTCCGCGAATATGGCTTGCGCTTTGATATCGAGGAAGCGTTTCTCGATGACCAATCTAGCGGTTGGAATCTCCAGAAAATCAGAACTGCGCTCCGTCTGCGCTCTGTCTCGCCTCTGGTTCCTCCTCGCGGTCGCGACGCTCTATGTCACGGCTCAAGGGGTCGTGGTGGTGGAGTCCGGAGACCGTCGCCGGGTAGACCCCCACTGGTTTCGTGGCAACAGCTATTTCCGCATCGGTTGGGACTGGATCAAAACCGCTTTGGAGCAAGGTTGGCAGCTCATTAGGACGGTCNGTTTTTCCCAGGCTCGTGACCCTGAACCCGCTATGGCTTCTCGAAAACAACACGACCGTCGCACCTATCAAATCGAGTTCAACATACGCACATACCAGTATGACCCTGACTAAGTTTTGTCAGTCAACCAGGTGTGAGGGTCACAAATCGCAACGGTTTGCAGTTCGTCATGGCTGGGCTGATATTGAGCGTGTTCTTGAATGATTTGCGTAAGAACTTGACGATATTTTATGAGTTTATCCATTTTAAAATTATCTCCTGTTCAGGCTCAAAGATGATGAATTTTATCTTTTGGTCGGGAGTATCCCACTTATGACATGAGTATTTATACTTGGTATTGACAGAGATGGGAAAGTAGAGAGAAACAGAACAATGAACTCAGCCCAAGAACGAAAACTCAAATACCATCTCAAAGAAGTTGCTAAGCTTCTCAAAGAAGACACCCCAGAGGCGCAACTGCAAGACTCTGAGAGCATCGAACTAGCGGCTCGTAAACACATGGTCGACACAGTTGGCCCAGAAATCGGGGAATTTTTTTGTCAGACGGCAACGAAAGCCAGAGTGGAAAATGGCGACAGGTGAAAACCTGCATCGGTCAACTCAAAGTGAAAAGCCGGAGGGCGAGGACGCTGGGATTGAAGCCAAGAACCCAAGTGAGTCCAGTCATGGAGAAATGCTGCCTAGCCGCCAGTGCCAAATCATCCTACCAGGAAGCAGAACAGGATATTGAGTTAATGATGGGGATGAAAGTAGGGCACAGTGTACTCCAGAGGATGGTGTTGCGCAGCGAGATTCCCGAAGCTCAAAGCCAACAGCCCGTTAAAGCCTTAAGCGTTGATGGGGGCAATATGCGTTTGAGAACGGCAGAAACTGGCCCTTGTGTTTGGCGCAATTACAAAGCGGTGAGTCTTCACGATACGGTCTGTGCAGCTTACTTCCAGGACAATCAGGCTCTAGTTGACTGGGTGCAATGGCAACCTCTCCGTTCCGTTGTCCTCTGCATCGGTGATGGTCATGATGGCATTTGGAACGTGATCAAACTCCTGGCTCCTGAGTATCAACGGCGTGAAATCCTCGACTGGTATCATCTGATGGAAAATCTCTACAAGATAGACCCCAAGCAATGCTGCTTAGAGCGACTGAAAGCTTTGCTCTGGTCTGGTTTTGTCGATGAGGTCTTAGCAATACTCAAACCCCTCCCACATCACCCTGCTCAGTGTTTTCGGGCTTATCTGCGCAAGCATCGTCGCCGTCTTGTCAATTATTGCTTATACCAGTCTTTGGGACTTGACATTGGTTCTGGGTCTGTTGAGTCTACCGTGAAGCGCATTGCTGCCCGTGTCAAACTGACTGGTGCTCAGTGGCTTTCTTCTTCTGCTCCTCACATTCTTCGCCTTCGTTGTGCCTATCTTAATGGTGCTTTTGTCCTAAGCAATAATACTTAGTTCTAAACTGGGATGCTCCCGACTAAACTTGCATTCAATTCGGTTGATCATCAGTGCAAACAGTCATCCCATACCACAGGAAAAGACTGTGAAATTAAAAATTTCCAAGCGAATTAAAGCTCTTTCATTGTTTTTTCCAAAGCAGCGGTTTCAAAATCCAACTTCACCCCCCGATGAAAATTCGGAGTCACCGTAATATCATCAATGGTGTAGACATTAATTAAGCCAAACTGCAACGCCTTAATCGCCACATTGCGCTGAATTACATCCACATATTTTCGCCAATATCCTGCACTTAAATTCAATTCCACATCAATTCGATGATAATTCCCCACATTCACAAAACCAAACATCTTCACATCAACGCTAGACTGATCTTGTCGGATCGAATCTTGGAGAGTAAGGGTAGCAACATCGATGATTTCTTCAATGTTTTCAGGGTTGGTGAGGTTATTTTTATACTGACGCAGGAGTTGCAGAAGGGTGCGATCGTCTTTACTTTCTAAGACCAGTTCTAGATCAACCCCTAAACGCTGCTCATTGACGGCATTTTTTAAATAAGCGATCACCCCTTGCCGAAAGCTTTTCGGCACCAAGGGATCTTGATTGCCCATGATTAACTGCTCTTCGTTCGTGGCTTCTAATAAACCAAAACGCAGCAGGAGTTTATCAAGGCCGAGGATTTGTTTTTGAATGGCAAGAATCAGAGTTGATTTTAAGTTTGAGCGGAATTCACCAAGGGGATTCAACAGCCACCAGGCTTTATTGAGGGGGGATTGTTTGGGTAAATGTTGACCCCGATTCCAGGCTTGGCGAAAGTCTTGATAGGTGAAGGGACGTTTTAAAACCCGTAGCCGCCAGACGGGAATTTGAATGATTAATTTACCGGCGCTGTAGTCCACTGTTAACCTGCCGTTTTTCTCGATCAAGATTTCAATTTCATACAGTTGAAACAGGGTGGTTCGTTGGCCGAGCACCCCAATTTGAAAGTCTCGCAAAAAGGCGGCAGCGGCCTCAATTTGGCGAATAATCAGGGGGCGAATGGGGCGAAGGGTGATGCCTGCGCCGAGTTTGACGAGGATGGTGTAGGTACTTTCGAGGCGGGGGACTTTTTGGGGGGGGATTTGGCGGCGGATTAGGGCTTCGCGGACTTCGATGTCTTGGGTGCGGAGGGCGTTGAGGGTGGATTCACGGCAAAAGTTATGAAACTCGTCGAGAATTTCGGTGAGGGAGGAGGTCGTAGTCATGGTTTTTTCGGATTTCGCAGGCAGGGCGATCGCACCATCACAACACGATCGCGGATCTTCCCCTCAGTGTGGCATATCCCTTCGATCTTGCTGCATTTGCAAACACTGCCCATGGGCCTAAAAAAAAGAGGTGCGATCGCACCTCTTCGAGAGACTAGATGATGGGAGTAACGGGACTACAGAGTAAAGGTCAGCCTAGGACTTGATTGCGGCGCTAGCGTAGGCATCCATTGCGTAAGCCGGGCGGCGATCGCTAAAGTCCGTTTCACGACCGGTCACGGAGCGGGCCACTTGTTCAAACCCGTCAGAATTCCAGTTGCGCTCATGGATAGGCTTGGATTGTTCGCCCCGGAAATAGACTTGAGTCCCAATGAGTGCGGCAGTGGCCCAGCCAACGATGAGGAGAGAGAACAGGATTGCGAGATAGCTCATAGGAACCTCCGAATTGCTTTTGTTTAGGTTTGTAACGTCTTATGTATATAAATGTAACGAAGTTTTGCGAAAATTGCAAACAAATGATATGTGATAGTGATCACAGCAAATCCGGATGGAGACTGATCAGAATTTTGTGTAAGCGGTCTAAAATCCCCAAAACGAAGGAGACCGCATCATGCCCAGACAGCAAAAAGGTAGTGCATTTTAGTAAGCTAATCAGCATTCAAACTACACTGCGCCACTCGCCCTAAAGCTCTCTTATAAAAAGACTCAGAAAAATCAGGATGCAATTTAGCTGCCGATCAGCTTAAAGGACAGAGAAAAAGATGGAATCTTCCTATGCTGACAGCTTCTCTCTGATGCAACGATTGTAGTCATGGATGAACATCCAGATTGCACCAATATGGTTCTCTAGCTTCTTTGAAAACGACAACGTCATCCCCCCCAACCTCCCCACCTTCACCACCGCTGAAGAGTGGCTTTAAGGCAGCAGAATCAGGAAACGCTCACACCAAAAGCCCTCTCCTCTGGGAAAAGGTTGGGTGAGGGCATGATCAGAGTATTACGCCACCTCGGACAGTTCCGCTTGTTGCGAGGCTTCAAGGGCAGCTTTTTGGGCGAGAAATTTCTGGAGTTGAGTTTCAATCTCGGCCTTGACGATATGGCGATAGTCCGCGAAGTGCTCAATATAGGCGCAGACATTGAGATAGCTCATCACTCCGCCAGGATTATGAATCGCAATATCGAGCAAATAGGGCCAGAACTTCCAGCGCGTCGGCCGCACCACCCCTTGTTTCCACAGGATCGTGAATAGTCCTTTGGCGGCAATTTTCCAGCGCACGGGTTTGGGGGCGCGTTTTTTCGTGGGGAAATTGGCTTGAGCCAGCATCCGGTAGCAGCGATGGGTACGCTCTAGGAAGAGGACAGGATCATACAGTTGCCAAAAGGTATCGATATATTCGCGGGTGATCTCTTCGACCGGGCGGGTGGGCACAAAGTTGATCAGGGTGGTTTGGTTGATGTCGCCGCTGGTGTCAATGAGACGGCCTTCTTTGGCGAGGCGGATCGAGAGGGCGGTATCCGGCAGGGCTTGGAGCATACTGTAGATGGCGACGGGAATGCCGTGACTTTGCACAAATTGGACGATGCGATCGCCCGCCCCCGGTGCTTCCCCATCAAAGCCAATAATAAACCCGGCCATAATTCGCAAGCCGGAATGGGTAATCTTATCCACCGATTCCCCTAACGGGCTGCGGGTATTTTGAAACTTCTTCGTCACTTCAAGGCTACCTTCATCGGGGGTTTCAATCCCCAAAAACACAGAGCCAAAGTTACAAGCCACCATCATGTCCATTAGCTCTTGATCTTGGGCAAGATCCACCGAAGCCTCCGTGTTGAAGGTGAACGGATAGCCCCGTTCTTCAATCCAGGGCTGCAAGGCTTGAAGCAACAATTTCACATTGCGCTTGTTGCCGATGAAATTGTCATCTACCACAAACACCGTTTCGCGCCAGCCCAATTCATAGAGATATTGCAATTCTGCTAAGAGTTGCTCCGGGGTTTTGGTGCGGGGTTTGCGACCGTAGAGCACAATAATGTCGCAAAATTCACATTGGAACGGGCAACCCCGCGAAAACTGCACCGACATCACCGCGTAGGCATCCAAGTCCAGCAGGTCATAGCGAGGAATCGGGGTGGAAGTCACGTCGGGCTTTTCCCCACCGGAGCGAAAGGTTCCCGATTGAGCACCGTTTTGGATCGCTTCGACAAACATCGGTAGGGTAATTTCCCCTTCATCCAGAATCAGAAAATCAATGCCAGCGGCTTCGCAATCTTGGGGGATGGACGTGGGATAGGGCCCACCCGCCGCGACTAATTTGCCCCGCCGTTTGGCTTCTCGAATTTGATCGAGCAGGTCTTTTTTCTGCACAATCATGCCTGACAAAATAACGATATCAGCCCAGTCCCATTCTTCGTCGGTGACCTCGCGGACATTGCGATCGACGAGTTTCATGTCCCACTCTTGGGGAAGGAGTGCCGCGACGGTAATTAATCCTAGGGGCGGTAAAAAGGTTTTACGGCCAATGAGCGCGATCGTTCGTTCAAAAGACCAAAAGCTTTTCGGAAAAATGGGATAAATAAACAGGGCTTTCATAAGCAGGCATTTGTGGGGGTAACAATGTCGAAGTTCCGTCAAATTGCGTCATGCAAAACAATCTGAATAGACACCCGGCTTAACTTTGCATTGTAGAGGATTGCAGAAGATGAGTATTGGACTCTCGACGCTGACCGATGAGGCGGTCAGCTAATCGCCATGTAAATTTCCAGTGCGATCCCCTTACAGCAAGGGCTTCAGGCTCATTAATATGCAGTTTAGATGCTGATCAGCTTACAACCTGGGCCTCTCTACCCAGACCACGAATGATCTGGGTTTTGCATTTTTGAGTAATCCGACTCCGATGCCAGATCAACCCCTTTAATCTTCTTTGGCAATAATCCACACGGCATGGATAATACCGGGAATATACCCTAAAAGGGTCAAGAGAATATTAAGCCAGAAGGCGGGACGAATCCCGACTTGGAGAAATACACCGAGTGGGGGTAGAAAGATAGCGCAAATAATCCGAACAATATCCATGGGTTGGTTAACTGTATATAAAGAAGGACAGAGAAGGGCGAAAGAACTTGCCCTGATTGGAATGTGAGGGCTTAGATTTTAGGAGGGAGCCAGCCCTGTAAACTGTGAGTCACCAGACAAAACCCTCAAATAGCTGTGACCAAAGCTCCCGTCTCCACAATGCCCTGAAAACCTGGTGGGGTCAAGGTATCCCCTGGGTGCATCTGAGCCATCTGACACCGTGCTGATCGGTCTGTCGCGGTCGTTCAAACCCCACGAGGTCAGTGTGACGAAATGGCTGCCCCTTTTGCCCTGCTGAGGCGCGATCGCGCTTTAATGATGTTCAAACTTCGATCGCGGGGGTTCGGCTAGGGCGGGGAAGAGTTTGGCTTGGAGGGACATGACAACCACATAGAGGGTGGGAACCATGAAAAGAGTGAGGAAGGTGGCGACGAACATGCCGCCGAACACGGCTGTACCGAGAGATTGCCGACTGCCTGCCCCGGCTCCGGTGGCGATCACGAGGGGGAAGATACCGCAGAGGGTGGAGATCGCGGTCATCAGGATCGGGCGGAGACGTTCGCGGGAGGCTTCGATCGCTGCCTTGACGAGGGGCAACCCTTCGGCGCGGAGTTGGTTGGCGAATTCGACGATTAGGATCGAGTTTTTACTCGCTAACCCGATTAACATGACCAGCCCCACTTGGCAGTAGACATCGTTGATTAAACCCCGCGAGGATTGGGCCAACAACGCGCCGAGGATGGCGAGGGGAACCGCCAGCATGATGATGAAGGGGTCGAAAAAGTTTTCGTATTGGGCGGCGAGGACGAGGAAGACGAAGACGAGACCGAGGCCAAAAATCCAGGGGGCTTGGCCGCCGGATTCCACTTCTTCGGCGGAGGTTCCTGACCATTCGTAGCCGAGGCCGGGGGGGAGGGCTTCGGCGGCGATCGCTTCCATGGCGGCGATCGCATCCCCGGAACTCATGCCGGGAGCCGCACCGCCGGTGATTTCGATGGAGCGGTTGAGGTTGAAATGGTTGATGGTTTGGGCTCCGGTGCTGGGGGTGGCTTTGACGAGAGCGCCGACGGTGTAGAGGCGGCCATTTTGCGATCGCACATAGAGCGTATCGAGATCGGCGGGATTGTCGCGGAACTGTTGATCCGCCTGGACATAGACGCGGTAGTTGCGTTGGCCGAGGGTGAAATCATTGACATAGCGAGAGGCGATCGCCGTTTGCAGCGTCCGCAACAGGTCATCAATGGGCACTTGCAACGCCTTCGCCCCGCCCCGATTAATCTCTAAATCCAGCTTGGGTGTACTGGCGGCAAAGGAGGTAAACACCCGTTGCAGACCGGGATTTTGATTCGCTGCCCCGATGATTTTGCCGGAAGTTTGCACCAAGGTATCCAGGTCATTCACCCCCCGCCGGTCTTGGAGTTGGAACGAAAAGCCGCCAAAGGTTCCCAGACCACGAATCGGGGGTGGATTGACAGGGAAAACTCGCGCTTCGGTGATGCCCATCAAGGTGGGGAAGAGTTTGCCAATGATGGCTTGCACCGATTGATCCGGCCGCCGCCGTTCTGACCAGGGTTTGAGGGGAGAGAAGATGATGCCATTGTTAGCACTGCTGCCCGTGAAACTGAAGCCGGTGACGGCAAAGGTGGCGCGGACTTCGGGGACTTTCAACAATTCTGCTTCCACTCGCGCCACCACATCGCTGGTGTAGTTGAGGGAAACGCCTTCAGGGGCTTGAATCAGGGTGATGAAATAGCCTTGGTCTTCTTCGGGGAGGAAACCGGAGGGAACTTTGGTGAACATGAACGCCGTGCCGACGAGGGCGATCGCAAACACCCCTACCAACACCCAGCGAAACCGCATGATCGTCCGGAGGGTGTCGGCATAGCTGCGTTGGCAGAAGTCGAGGAAACCATTGAAGCGATCGAAGAGCCATTGCAGCGGCGCGGGGGCGTGGCGACCTTGACGCAGTAAGACCCCGGAAATGGCGGGGGTAAAGGTGAGGGCGAGAAAGGTGGAAACGGCGATGGAAAAGGCGATCGTCAGGGCAAATTGACGATACAACGCCCCCGTGGAACCGGGGAAAAAGGCCACGGGCACAAACACCGCCATCAGCACCAACGAGGTGGCGATCACGGCTCCAGTCAGTTCCTGCATGGATGCGATCGCAGCTTCCCTCGGTCGCATCCCTTGGGTTTGAATGAGGCGATCGATATTTTCCACCACAATAATCGCATCATCCACCACCATCCCCGTCGCCAAGGTCAAGCCAAACAGGGTCAACGCATTGATCGAAAACCCAAACGCCTTGACGAAAATAAATGTGCCAATCAACGACGCTGGAATCGTAATCGCCGGGATCAACGTCGTCCGCCAATCCTGCAAAAACACAAAAATAATCAACACCACGAGGGCGATCGCTTGAATCAACGTCCACACCACCTCCGTCATCGAGGCTTCCACAAACTCCGTCGTATCAAACCCGATCGCATAGGTCATGTCCGGCGGAAACTGGTCAGCCAGCCGCGCCATCTCCGCCTTCACCGCTGCCGCCACCTCTAGGGCATTACTCCCCGACAGTTGCGACACCCCCAAGCCCACCGCCGTATTGCCCCGAAACCGCAAAATCGTGTTGTAGTCTTCCGCGCCCAATTCAACGCGCCCCACATCCCGGAACTGCACCAAGGAACCACTATCGGGATCGGTCGCCAGCACCATCTGCTCGAATTCGTCGGCACTGGTGAAGCGGCTGAAGGATTCAAGATCCAGTTGATATTGCTGCTCGCCATCGTTGGGCGACTGACCTAAACGCCCCGCCCCAATTTGGAAATTTTGCTCACTGACCGCGTTGGTGACATCGAGCATCGTCAAGCCCCGACTGGCCAGGCGCTGGGGGTCTACCCAGAGGCGCATCGCGTAGCGCCGTTCTCCGAAAATTTGAATCCCCGCCACCCCTTGAATCCGCTTTAAGGCTTCCGCCACGTAGAGATCGGCATAGTTACTTAAAAAAGAGGTGTCGTAGGTTCCCCCCTCAGAATAGAGGCTCAAGGCCATCAAAAAGCCGCTGGATTGCTTGCTGACACTGACCCCGGTACGCTGAACGGCTTCGGGGAGGCGGGCTTGGACTGTGGCGATCCGGTTTTGGACATCCACAGCGGCGAGATCGAGATCGCGCCCAGCATCAAAGGTGATGTTAATTTGGCTGGTGCCGTTGTTGCTGCTGCTGCTGGAGATGTAGCGCACGCCTTCGACACCGTTGATTTCCTGTTCGAGCACGTTGGTGACGGTGTTTTCAACGATTTCGGCGCTGGCCCCGGTGTAGTTGGCGGTGACTTGGACTTGGGGCGGCGCGATTTCGGGGTATTGGGCGATGGGTAAGGTGGGGAGAATCACCCCGCCAATCAGACTAATCACGATCGCAAAAACGATCGCCACCACCGGACGCTTAATAAAGGTGTTGACAAACATAAGCTATGGAGCGGTAAAGGACGCATCGGGCGCATCGGGCGCATCATCGGGGAGGGGCATGATCGGTGCGCCGTCAGTGAGGTTGAGAATCCCGGAAACGACGATGCGATCGCCCGGTTGCACCCCCGACAGAATATTGTAGGCATCTCCTTGAATCTGCCCCAGTTCAACAGGACGCTGGCGAGCAATGAACTCCGTATCGGGAGGCACTTCATCCTCCTCGGTCGGCACTTCAGCAACAAACACGAAGGGCTTCCCGGCTAACCGCGTAATCGCCACGGTCGGCACGAGCAAACCCGGCTCCGTGCGCCACACCAGCCGCGCCCGCACAAACTGCCCATTCCGCAATAATTCGCCGGGATTGATGAAGCGGGCTTTGGCGAGGAGGGTTTGTTGGGCGGGGTTAACGTTGGGATCGATGAAGCTAATTTCGCCGGTGTTGAGGATGTTGCCCTGTTCGGTCACCAGTTCCACCAGTTGCCCCAGTTGCAATTCAGGGGCGCGTTCGGTGGGGATCGAAATGCTGAGATTGAGGACGTTATTTTGGGTCAGGGTGGTGAGGGTGTTGCTGTCGGTGACCACATCCCCCAGTTCCACGGCAAGATCCCCCACTACCCCCGCAAAGGGCGCAGTGACAACGGTTTCTTCCAGTTGGGCTTGGGCGCGGTTGGCGTTGGCCTGGGCGGATTGGCGGTTGGCTTGGGCTTGGGTGAGGGTGGCGCGGGCAGCGGTGATCCGTTCATCGATCGCGGCTAGGGTGGCGATCGCCACATCGCGATCGCGCTTCGCCTGGTCTAATCGCTGCTCACTCAGCACCCCTTCTTTTACCAAAAACTCGATCCGTTTGTAATCTTCCATTTTCAAATCCACATCGGCTTTGAGGGCGATGCGATCGGCATTGAGGGCCGCGATCTCAGACTGCACATTATTTTCCACCGCCCGTTCTGAGTTAACGGTGGCGAGCAAACTGGCCAGATTCGCCTCAGCCTGATCGGGTTTGAGTTCCACCAACCGCGCTCCGGCCGCGACGCGATCGCCCGCCGCCACAAAAATTCGCTGCACCCGTCCCGTCGCCTCCGGTCGCACCTCCACCACCTGTTCCGCTGCCAGCGACCCGACAAAATCCGTCGAATTGGCCACCATTGTCGGCCCCAGGGTGATCAACTTCACCGGCAGAGCTTGGCTTTGGGGCTGTCCGATGGCCGTCTGCTGTTGTTGCTGTCCACTCCACCAGCGCCATCCCACCCCCACCCCCGTCAGGAGGACCGTCGCGCCCACCAATGCCATCACCCGTACTTTCGAGTTGGGCCGTTGCGGCGGGATTGGACTGATTTGGCTGGAATTGGCGTTAGACATCGGGCATTCCTGGCGGATTTTACAGATCGACTCACTCCGAATCGTAACGAAAATTCAAAAATTAAGGCTACCACTCCAGGCAGATTCAGAATAAATGCTGAACCATGGTCATCGGGTAGGCGGCTTCCGGTGTTATTGATCCGGGGTGAATTGTTGGGCATAGAAGCGGGCATAGCGACCGTTCTGGTCGAGGAGTTCGGCGTGGGTTCCGGCTTCGACGATTTGCCCCTGTTCCATGACGAAGAGGCGATCGGCGCGGCGGACGGTGGCGAGGCGGTGGGCGATGACGAAGACGGTGCGATCGCGCATAATCCGTTCTAATGCCTCCTGCACAAGGGCTTCGGATTCGGAATCGAGGGCGGAGGTAGCTTCGTCCAAAATGAGGATGTGGGGGTTGAGGTACATGGCGCGGGCGATCGCAATCCGTTGCCGCTGACCCCCGGAGAGATTCACGCCCCGCTCGCCCACATAGGTGGTGTAGCCTTGGCTGAATTCCGTGATGAATTGATGGGCGTTGGCAATTTTGGCGGCGGCTTCCACTTGGTCAAGGTGAAAATCCTGTTGCCCAAAGGCGATATTTTCGGCAATGGTTCCAGAAAATAAAATCGTTTCCTGGGGTACAATCCCGATCTGCTGCCGCAGACTTTTGAGGGTCACATCTGCGACGTTAATACCGTCAATCAGAATCCGTCCGGTGGCGGCTTGGTAGAAGCGGGGTAATAGATTAACTAAAGTGGTTTTACCGGCTCCCGAATGACCCACAAGGGCGATCATTTCACCGGGATGCACCAGAAAACTGAGGTTATTTAACACCGGTTCACCGGGGACATAGGCGAAGGAAATATCGTCGTATTCGACTTTACCAGACACTCTGGGGAGAGCGATCGCATCCTGTTTTTCCTCCACCCCTGGCGTTAAATTCAGCAGTTCAAAGACTCGATCCACTGACGCTTGAGCTTGTTTGAATTCGTTGTAATTCGAGGTGGTGATACTAATCGGATCAATCAGCATCCCCACGGCGGCCAGATAGCCCACAAACTCACTGCCCGTTAAATTCCCCTGGGCAATTTGCCACGTTCCTAAAAAGAAAATAAACACCACACTCATGGCATAGAGAAAGCCCACAAAAACAATCTGAAAGGCTTTGATTTTTTCGGTCATGTAGCGAGTGCGGCGGTTGTCTTCGGCGTAGTGGGTAAATTGGTTTAAGGTGTAGTCTTCAGCGGCAAAGGCTTGAACGAGGCGAATCCCGCTGAAATATTCAATCAACAGGGAGGAAAGGTCAGAAATCCGGTTTTGGCTACGGCGAGAATATTGCAAGAGTTGTTCCCCAAAAAAGCCCACCAACAGCGCCATCAAGGGTCCAATCACTAACGCGCTCGCGGTGAGTTGCCAGTTGAGATACACCATCATTCCCAAAACAACTATCAGTTGCAAAATACAGGGCACAAACTGCTGAAAAATCTTATTCACAATTTCGCCGATTCGATCCACATCTTCCGTGAGCCGATAGGATAAATCCCCCGTTTTTGTCTGTTCAAAATAACTTAAGCTCAACCGTTGTACATGGGCATAGACGGCTTTTCGGAGGTTGAGGGTGAGTTGGAGGGCGGCTTTGGCCATGAGGGTGTCTTGGCCGTATTGCGCGATCGCCCGCACGAAGAAAATCGCCGCCGCAATGCCCGCAATCCTTGCACTGCCCTGCACGTTTCCCGTCCCCACCGATTCGGCTAAGGCTTCCGCGATTTTAATCAAGGCGGGCCAACAGGCGGTAAACACGAGCGTCGCCAGGAGAGCAGAGGCGATCGTCAGGCGTTGAGCCTGAATATAGGGGGCGAGTTGGCGATAGTGAAACGGGGTTTTCAAGGGTTTTACGGAAAAAAATAAGGGCATGACCGGCCGGGTCAGCAATCCACGGCCGGAGAGACAACAACGCAGCCACTGGATTTAAGCGGGGGTGTGGGCTTCGATGATGTGGGTGGAGGGGGTGGTGTGATGGTTTGCGGGGGACGTGTTGACGGGGAAAAAGGGTTGATGCAGGCTGATCAACTGGGCGAGGGTGCGCTTCAGTTGAGTCCGGGGCACGATCGCATCCACAAACCCACAGTTGAGCAGATATTCCGCCGTTTGGAAATCATCGGGCAGTTTTTCGCGGATCGTCTGTTCAATCACCCGCCGCCCCGCAAAGCCGATCACCGCCTTCGGTTCAGCTAGAATCACATCCCCCAACATCGCAAAACTCGCCGTCACGCCGCCCATGGTGGGATTGGTGAGAATCGGGATATAAAGAAGCTTGGCTTGGCGATGGCGTTCGAGAGCGCCGGAAATTTTCGCCATCTGCATCAAACTGAGCATCCCTTCTTGCATCCGCGCCCCACCGGAGGCACAGACGATAATCACCGTTAACCCTTCTTGCGTGCCGTACTCAATCAGGCGGGTCAGTTTTTCCCCCACCACTGATCCCATACTGCCGCCCATGAAGCTAAAGTCCATCACGCCGAGGACGACGGGTAAACCATCGAGGAGGCCGGTGCCAATTTGCACGGCATCGTTGAGGTGGGTTTTGGCTTGGTATTCCCGCAGGCGGTCTTTGTAGGCTTTGCGATCGCGAAACTCCAGCGGGTCCATCGGGCAAATGTCTTCATGGAGCGGGGTCCAGGTTTTCCCGTCGATCAATTGGTGAATCCGCTCGGTGCTGCCGACGCGCATGTGATGGTGACAGTCCACGCAAACCTGTAAATTGGCTTGCAGGTCTTTGGTATAGGTTAAAACGCTGCATTTTGGGCATTTCGTCCAAAGGCCATCGGCGATTTCGCGCTCTTGGTGGCCTTGGGGGGCAACGGGTTGGTTTTTTTCGCGATTGGCAAACCAGTCAAATAAAGACATGTTGGGATTTTAACGACTCCGCTTCAATGAGTTGCAATGGTGAAGAACAGGGGGCGTGGTTAGCCAAATTCATCATCGGTTTCCAGTTCTTCTTCCTTGGGACTCAGCAATAGTAATGCTGTCCATCGATCCGGGCTGAGGACTTGTACAGCCGTTTCGCCGGTCAAAAAACATCCGCTCGCCCCCACATTGACGACACGACTTGGAATGTCATGACTGGCTAAAATTTGCTGCATGAGTTCGGCTTCCCAGCGTGCGCCTGCGATCTTAATTGTTATCCATGACACAAAATTCATAATATCAAGACGCGGCAAGTCTCGTTTCATCAGGTCTCAAATTTCATCCCGCCCCCAACAGAAAGCGTTGATAAGTGGATACTATTATGTCACCCCAAAAAAGGGTTAGGGTGGCCCCTAGGGCCAGAAAGGGGCCAAAGGGGATCGGTTGACGACGATCCAAGAGCCGCAGGGCGATCGCACCGCCGCCCAAAAACGCCCCCAAGGCACAGCCCACAAAGGCCGCCAGGGCTGCCCCCTGCCAGCCCAACCACGCCCCGATCAGGGCTAATAATTTCGCATCCCCCGCCCCCATCGCGGTACGTCCATAGATGAGGGAGCCAATCAGGGCGATCGCTTCCAACCCCCACAGGGCAAACACAGCCCCAAAGATGCCCGTCACCAGCCGATCGGCACTGCCTTGAAATGCCCCCGTTTCAAACCAGCCTTGAATGACCATGAAGCCCAGCCCCGCGACGAGACCCGATTGGGTGAGGGGGTTGGGGAGGGTAAGGGTGTCGCAGTCGATCAGGGCGAGGGCGAGGAGCCAACTGAGCAGGAGACAATAGCCGATCGCGCTCACCGTGGGGCCAAATTGCCAAAAGACCGCGAGGAACAGGCCGCCCGCGATCGCTTCAACGAGGGGATACCGCAGTGCGATCGCGCCTCGACAGTACCGACACCGGCCCCGCAACCAAAACCAGGCGAACACCGGCACATTGTCATGCCAGGCCAGCCGCTCCTGACAGCGGGGACAGTGGGAGGGCGGCGCGAGAATCGATTCTCCTGCCGGGAGGCGATAGATCACCACGTTGAGAAAACTCCCAATCGCCGCGCCAACGATGAAGACAAATAAACTACTAATGACCTGAATCAGACTATCCATAGGCGGGGTGCGATCGCAATTTAAGCCGTACCATACCAAAGTTTTAATCCCTCACCCAACCCTCTCCCCCAGGCGCGAGGGCTTTTTTGTGGCCCGCGTTTCCTGCTGCCTTAAAGCCACTCTTCGGCGGTGGTGAAGGTGGGAAGGTTGGGGGGGATGACGGTGCGATCGCAACTCGTCTTACGGCTTTCTTGCTGCGTCGCCACATTGATCGTCACCGCCTCGAAGCGCACCGACTGCGCCCCCAGAGGCACAATTAATTGGGTCATGGTGGCGAGGCTGCCTGTCCCATCGGCTTCAAACTCAATGAACGCCCGTGGCCCGTCGAGGAGTTGGCGCGTTTCCCGATCCTGAACCCAGAGTTTGACATAGACCGTGCCCAGGGTTTGGGGCGGTAATTTCACCGTCATCAAAATCATTTCTCCAGCGGTGAGTTCTCCCGCTTGCACTTCGAGGATCGGGGCGGGGACGGCGGCGGGTTCCGGCGGTGGGATGGGGCGATCGCGGATGTCCGGATCGGGAGTGGGGAGCGTGGGGCGGCTCGCAGGCGCAACGGTGTTGAGTTCCGGGGGGTAGGGGAGTCCGGAGGTGTCGTATTTGGGGGCGAGGGGGCTGGGGCGTTGGGCGAGGGTGCTAATGGTGTCGGGGTCGTCGTCTTCATCATCGACCACAAATTCTTGAATGGGCCAATCGCCTCGCTCCCAACGGTTCGCATCGGTGGTCATTTGACGCTGTTCGGCTTGGGCGATCGCACTCAATGCCTCTTCCACAGAATCCAGGCCGGTAATGCGATGCTCGCCATAATCAAACCGATGGGAATCCTCATGATCGGGGTGATCAGCCTCAACAGAATCACGATCATCATCCTGACTGGCGTGCTTGGTGCGGTCGGGCCCGGTGGGCATTGCATCGGTGCGATCGCTTTCCGTGGTCAAATCGCTCAACCGTCGCCAAAAATGCTGCTCAAATTGAGATGGGGACGCGGCTTCTTCCACTGGTTTGTCCGTGGCCGCAGCGGGATCATGGGAATCTGGTTCGGCGGCCGCGTCGAAGGGTTCCGATGCTGGCCCGGAGTCTGCCTGTTTTCCTCGTGCCGTGTGGTTTTGTAAGACAGTCGCCAGCCGCGAATCCAGCGGCGGCGGAGGGTCATGGCGTGGAGCCTCAGACCCCAGAGAAACGACGGGAATCGGTTCAGAGGGGATGTGATGGCGTTGTTGTGTCGCGATCGCCCAATCCTCTTCGGTGGGATAGGCGAGAGGTGGCGGGGGGGCTGGGGAATCGGGAGGTTGAACCGGCGCGGGTTCCGTCGGGGGAGGAGGTGCGATCGCCTCTAGATCGGGAAAAGCGGGCAACGGGGAAACTTCCGAAGCAGCCGCTTCCGGCGGCGGCGGCAATGCCAGGGGATCGCGATCGCGACGCGGCGGCGGACTGCTGAAATTAGGCAGATCGAGCACTTTCCGGCGGGGGCCTTGGGGTTGATTCAACCGAGGCGGCATCACCGACAGGGGACGCGCCTTCACACTAGGGCCACTGTTCCAAAAATCATCAAGGGGCGGAACTTGCATCGGCGGTAAATGGACTTCCGGCGGGGGTTCCGGTTGCGGTAACGGCACTTGTTTCACCGTATCCAACAATTCCGCCAAACTCGCCGTGATCGAAAAACTCTGGCTCGTCAGTTTATAGGGAATCGTCTGCTCTGCTTGATAGGCATACACCTCTAGCACCACTTCCCCCAAAATTAACCGCGTCTCATACCCCGTCGGCACATCTAATAAATAGTTAAACACCAACGGAATCGTCGCATCACTCAGGGGCTGCTCCACATTCAACAACAGGTCAAAGGTTTGGGGATCGCGGAGTTCATAGCGCAACACCCCATCAAACCCCTGATCCAAAATGCTGGGGTGTTGGGGTGGGAGGAAGTTCACATGACCCGAAATCAAAATCGGCTCTTCTTGACGACGCACAAAGGTATCTTGCAGCAGAGTGATTCCCAACTGTACCTGGCTGAAGTTGGGGGCTGGTGGGTGGTCAGTAGCTTCAACGGGGGTGACTTGGGGCGGCGACGGCGGCGGCACATAGGGGGCCGGTTCCGTCACCTGGGCCAGGATACTTTCCAGGCTGTTGATCGACTGTTCGAGGAGGGAATGGGCGGTAACGCTGTCGAAGTCGTTGGGGTCTGGGGTTGGTTCGGGGGTTGGTTCGGGGCGAGGCAGGGGATCGGATGGAACCCCATTAAGGGGATGATCGCGATAACCGGGCTGTGGTGGCGGGGGCGCGGTAAAAACAGGTCGCGGCTCGACGCTGGGGGCTGTGCCGTTCCGATCGCGCCCCTGGGCAACCTCAGCCGGTGGTGCGATGGGTGGCGATGCGATGGGTGGCGATGCGATGGGCTCGGCTTTGGGAGGTTGAACCCGAAGTAAGAGAGTTTGGCTCTCGGTGTCAAGACTGGGGGCATTGAAACGAAATTCCCATAGACCCGTTTTAAGTTCAGTAAAGGGAATCACCACCATCAAGCCATCTTTGTTGGTGCGGCCGGTGCGTTTTTGCGATCGCTTCTGGGGCGGCTCTTGATCCAGCGTTTGGTAAAACACTCGAATCTCCACATCCGTATCCGCAGGACACCCCTGGGCCACAATGCGATACTGTCCCGCTGCTAACGCTAACTTCCGATTTTTAATCGGAAACCACGATCGCGTTTCCTTTTTTTGTAGTAAAAACTCCCAAGCCTCCATGCCTAATCCCCATCGTGAACGGTCTGAATTTCCGTCATCCCCATCACCCCTGCTCCATCGCATCCTTAGCCAAGCGTTGCTTCAGTGTAGCTAATGAACCGAGCAAATCCGCTTGGGACTGCTGGGTCTGCTCCTGAGTTTTCAGCCATTTTAGGCCAACCATTCCCGCTTCGGCCTCGCTTTCGCCCAGAACCAGACAAAGGGATGCGCCACTGCGATCCGCCCGCTTGAATTGTTTTTTAAACGCTGCCCCGCTGAGGTCAAATTCCACCCGCAGCCCCGCCTGACGTAATGCCTGGGCTAATTTCATCCCTTGGGCCGTGGCGCGATCGCCCTGAGACACCAAATACACCTGCGCCCATGCCGTTGGCGCATCCTCACCCCTCAACTGCTCCAGCAGCAAGATCAACCGCTCCACCCCCATCGCCCAACCCACCGCCGGAGTCGCACTACCGCCCAACTCCGACACTAGCCCGTCATAGCGACCGCCGCCGCACACCGTCGCCTGAGCACCGAGATCCGTAGACTGAATCTCAAAGGCCGTATGGGTGTAGTAGTCCAACCCCCGCACCAGACGCGGATTAATCCGATACTCAATCCCCAAGGTGGTTAGCATTGCCTGCACCTGCTCGAAATGGTGGCGAGAGGCATCGCTGAGATAGTCCAAAAGCTGGGGCGCATTTTGAACGATCGCTTGCGTGTTCGGGTCTTTGCTGTCGAGGATGCGCAGGGGGTTACGGGTGAGGCGGTCTTGGGAATCGGCATCAAGATCCGCCTTGTGGGGGGTGAGGAACTCGATCAAGGCGGCGCGGTAGGCGGTGCGATCGCTCTGATTCCCCACGGAATTAATCTCCAATTGCAGCGACTTCAACCCCAACTGCTGCAAAATATCCGTCGCCACGGCGATCACTTCCACATCCGCCGCCGGGGACTCACTGCCGATCAACTCCGCCCCAATTTGATGAAACTGCCGCTGCCGTCCCGCTTGGGGTCGCTCGTAGCGAAACACCGGCCCCCCATACCAGAGCCGCTGTACATTACGTTTCGCCCCTAGTTTATGCTCAATGAAGGCCCGCACCACCCCCGCCGTAAATTCCGGCCGGAGGGTAATACTGCGATCGCCCCGATCCGTGAACGTATACATTTCTTTCCCCACCACATCGGTGGCTTCACCAATGCCCCGCGCAAACAATTCCGTCTGCTCAAAAATCGGTGGCCGCACTTCACTATAAAGCGCATTCCCAAACACCGAGCGGGCGATCGCTTCCACCTGTTGCCAGTACCCCACTTCCTCCGGCAAAATATCCCGTGTGCCCCGCAGCGCCTTAATTGTACCCATCCCGCTTTTCTTGCTTCCCTCAGCGATTAATCAGTGATTCGAGAAAATCTTAACAAATTCTGAAACCCCCTCCCGCCGAAAATGCCCTGATTCTCGTTCGGAACGCCATCATCAGCCGCGATCCGCGTCAACCCTGCCCCCCCGCACGGAGCAATAGTCACGGAGCGATCGCCCTCCATCAAAATCCCCCCCGCGATCTTGAAGGTGAAGGGTGGATGCGATCGCCGGCCTAGGCCGGCAAATCACCCGATCCAATGTTCGAGTATTGCTCAAAAAAGTATGGAGGTTAGCGGATTCGAACCGCTGACATCCTGCTTGCAAAGCAGGCGCTCTACCAACTGAGCTAAACCCCCGTGTTTGGGTGCGTTTTTTTGTGACGCATTAGCCATTATACAGGCTCTAGAAGAATTGTCTAGGGTTTTGCTAGAATTTGTGCCAACCCTCCGCTATGTTGACCCCAACCCATGACCCAGATCATCGCCACCTTTTATAAATTTGTTGCGTTGCCCGATTGTGTAGACCGGATGGCTCAACTGCGGGATCTGAGCCAGGGCTGGGCGGTGCAGGGGACATTATTACTCGCATCTGAGGGGATTAATGGCGCGATCGCTGGGTCTGCCGCAGCGGTGGAGAGGGCGATCGCCGACTTACGCACCCTGCCCCCCTTTGCCGACCTCACCCCCAAACTTGCCACCACCCCCACCCCCCCCTTCCAACGCCTCAAAATCAAACAGAAAGCCGAAATCGTCACCTTCGGCATCCCCGACGCTGACCCGCATCGCGCCGTCGGAACCTACGTCGCCCCCGCAGACTGGAACGCTTTAATCACCCGTCCCGATGTTGTCCTCGTGGACACCCGCAACGATTACGAGGTACAAATCGGCACATTCCAGGGCGCTCATGATCCACGCACGGCATCTTTCCGCGAATTTCCCCACTACGTCCAAGACCACCTCAACCCCCACACCCATCCGAAAGTTGCCCTCTTTTGTACTGGCGGCATTCGCTGCGAAAAAGCCACCTCCTATCTGCTTCAGCAGGGTTTTCCGGAGGTCTATCATCTCCAGGGCGGCATTCTTAACTATTTAGACCAGATTCCCCCAGAGCAAAGCCTGTGGCAAGGGGAATGTTTTGTCTTTGATGAACGGGTCACGGTACAGCCGGATCTGACCCCCGGCAACTATACCCTCTGCCATCACTGTGGCTATCCTCTGCGTCAGGGTACAACCATCTGCCCGGACTGTCAGGCTGAACAGTCCCCGTCATGAGGCGATCGCACCCAGCCGCAAACCCAGAACGCCCCGGTACTGCGTTGGGTTGAATCCTACAGGAATTGAGACCCTTGGAACGGCAGTTGAATGAAAAAGGTCGTGCCTTGGCCCACCTCGGTTTCAAAGCGAATTTGGCCTTGGTGAGCATCAATAATAGATTTTGCGATCGCTGTCCCTAACCCCGTGCCTCGCTTCTTCCCATAGGTCACAAACGCCTCAAAAAAAGTTTCCCGAATTTCCAGCGGAATACCCGGGCCATTATCTTGAATAGCGATCGTGACCCCCACTTTTCCGGTCGTCACGGTCACGCCGATCTCGCCCCCCTCGCCATCCAACGCCTCCACCGCATTCACCACCAAATTTTGCAACGCCCGCATTAACTTATTCTCATCCGCTTCCAGGGTGAGGGACTCAGGGCAACTCAAGACAAACGTCACATTGGCCTGAGCAAAATAAATACGATTCAGTTTTTCAAAGCGATGGAGCGCCGCCGTTAAATTAATGTCCTGTTTACGAAGATGGGCACTTCCCCGCGAAAATTCCAGCAATTCTTCCGCCATGGCCGCCATCCGAATTGACTGCTGTTGAATCAACTCACACCATTCAATCGTGTCTTCATCATCTTCGTACATTTCCCGTAACATACTACTGGATAAGTTGATGCTACTGAGGGGACTTTTGAAGTCATGGATGATGGTATTGACCATTTCACCCAACAACACCATTTTGTCTTTATAGGTCACCTGCTTGACAAACTCTTCAGTGGTGGTGCGCAGCCGTTGAATAATAAAATTAAAGAGATGAAGAACGGTTTCACCCTTTGTATTATTGAGAATATCAATGAGAACATTACGGGGAAACCTTGCTAGGGTTGCACCTTCGCACACCATGGCTTGGGCACTACGAGGCTTACCATCTAAAATTCCGAACTCACCAAAGAAATCATCAGAATTGGCTTGGGCAACAATTTGGTAATGATCATTGATCGTATGTTTTCGGAAGAGCACAGTGCCGTCTAAAACTAGGTAAAGATAATCTGAAACTTCACCTTCTTCAAAAATAACA
This sequence comes from Spirulina major PCC 6313, assembly GCF_001890765.1. Classification (NCBI taxonomy): domain Bacteria; kingdom Bacillati; phylum Cyanobacteriota; class Cyanophyceae; order Spirulinales; family Spirulinaceae; genus Spirulina; species Spirulina major. The sequence continues at coordinate 1,802,591 of NZ_KV878783.1, forward strand.
ACATGGTCTGAAAACGTTTCAATAATCGCCCGTGCTGACAGTTCCTCAGCTTGTTCAGGTTCAAAGAATTTAATGAACTGGTGGCTTTTGAGATCCATGGCCTATTTCGGCAACTGAAAGTAATGCAAAGTGGTTTAATCATACCCTACTCAAACTTTTTTGAGTTTCCCCCTCCATAGTTCTTAGGAAAAATATTGGGAGTGAATCCAGAGCATGACGATTTATATCGGGTTAGATTTTGGGACATCGGGAGCGCGTTTGGTGGCCATCACCGCCCTTGGTGATGTGATCGCGACAGCACAAGTTCCCTGGACAGATGGGGGTGAAACTGCGTCATGGCAACGGGGGTTAACGTCGTTACTGGACGCGATCCCGATCGCAGTCCGGCAACAGACCGCTGTCCTGGCCATTAATGGCACATCTTCTACTGTAATCCTATGCGATCGCACAGGTCAGCCCCTTGTGCCTGCTTTGCTTTACAACGACGATCGCGGCAAAACCGTAAAAAAATCCCTGGCCGCCCTGGCTCCGCCGGATCACCTGGTTCAGAGTGCCACCTCTAGTTTGGCGAAGGTGCTCTGGTGGCAGGTTAACAGCGATTGCACCCTGTGGCCACAGGCGCGGTATCTGCTCCATCAAGCGGACTGGCTCGCGGCGCAACTCCACGGGCGGTGGGGCATCACCGACTATCACAACGCCTTGAAATTGGGCTACGACGTGGAGCAGCTACGGTATCCAGATTGGTTGCAGGCGTGGGAGGGGTTTCGGCTTTGCCCCCAGGTGGTGGAGCCGGGAACGCCCGTCGGGACTGTGACGGCAGCGGTGGCGGCGCGGTTTGGTTTCCCCCCAGATTGTCAGGTCTGTGCAGGGACGACGGATAGTATTGCGGCGTTTTTGGCCAGTGGGGTGATGCAACCGGGGGAGGCGGTGACCTCGTTGGGGTCAACGCTGGTGTTGAAATTGTTGAGCGATCGCCCGGTGCATGATCTGGCGGCGGGGGTCTATAGCCATCGCTTGGGGCAACGGTGGTTAACGGGGGGCGCGTCGAATACGGGCGGGGCGGTGTTGGCGGCGTTTTTCGATCCGGCGGAACTCGCGGCATTGAGTGAGCAGATCGACGGGACGCAGCCGAGTCCGTTGCAGTATTATCCCCTGCTGAAACCGGGCGATCGCTTCCCGATCAACGACCCCACCTTAGCCCCCTGTCTTGAACCGCGACCCGCTGATTCGGGGGCCTTTCTCCACGGCCTCCTTGACAGCATGGCCCGGATCGAAGCCGAGGGCTATGCTCGCCTCGCCGCCCTGGGCGCAACGCCGTTAACCCAAGTTTGGACGGCGGGCGGCGGCGCACAAAATGGGGCTTGGATGGCCTTGCGGCAACGACGGTTAGGGGTTCCGGTGGTGCGATCGCCCCAACAGGAGGCGGCCTACGGGACGGCACGGCTCGCCCAATGGCAAGGTTTACGCCAGTTTTAAACAGTCAATGCAAATCCAAGCAAGAGGAAGCGAAGCCCAAAGGGTACACTGGGTGAGGGGCTATTCTAACGGGTACTGAGGCCGCATCCTCAAGGCATAGGCAGCCAAGGCGATCGCAAGGGGCAATCGTGGCGGTGAGGGGAACGCGCTAAACCGGGGTTGACAGGTTTAAGTCACCATTTTTTTTGAGTTTTTTCATCATCAGTAGTATCGACCTTTTTTGAGCAACCATGGATTTATTGGAGTATCAGGCGAAGACATTGTTTCGGGATGTGGGCATTCCGGTGTTGCCGTCTCAGCGTATTTACCAACCGCGTGATATTAAAAAACTACAGGTTCCCTATCCGGTGGTGCTCAAGTCTCAGGTGCGTGTCGGGGGACGGGCCAAGGCAGGGGGGATTCGGTTTGTGGAAAATACAATTGATGCGATCGCCGCCACCCAAACCATTCTTACGATTGCGATCGCGGGGGAATATCCCGAACTCGTCCTCGCCGAAGCCCGCTACGCCACCCAACAGGAACTCTATTTAGCGATCGTCCTGGACTACCATTTTCAGCATCCGGTGCTGCTGGGGTCGGGGCGGGGTGGGGTCGAAGTGGATACGGCCCTCGATGATATTCAAATCGTGGTGATTGAGGGGGAATTTTCCCCGTTTCATGCCCGGCGGTTAGCGATTCAAATGGGCTTAACCGGAGAGAGTATTCAAGCGGTGGGCCATATCGTCGAAAAAATGTATGAGCTTTTCGCCAGTAAAGACCTCGACAGTATTGAAATTAACCCCTTGGGGATCAATGCAGCGGGAGAAGTGATGGCCCTTGATGGCAAAATTACCCTCAGCGATACGGCGATCGCCCGACATCCCCAACTCCAGACCCTCCTCGACCATCCCGACGATCAAGACCCCCAGCCCACGCCCCTCGTCAAAGCACCAGCGGGCTGGTCAAATCCCAAAAAAGGGGAAGTGGGGTTAATCAGTCCTAATCCAGGAGTCGCGGCGATGGTCTGGGATGGCTTGGCAAAAAGTAAGACGCGCCCCGGCCAAAGTTGGCCCCTTGACCCCTATGGCGATCTGGCCGCCCAGACAACCCGTGCGCTACAGGCGGCGATTGACTGGCCCGATCTCAAAAGTGTGGTGGTGTATCTACCGGGGGAATTGGCTCCGGTGATGGGGGCGGCGATCGCCACCCTTCTCGCGCCACCCTCCACCCCCAGCACCGATGACCGCCTTGAACGCCCCACCGCCCTCGCTGTCAGCCGCCAACGGCGGGCCCAACCCGTCGCCCCCGCCCCCACCGAACGCCTCAAACCCCTCCCGAAACTCGTACTCTACTGCCCCGGCGGCTTAACCGACGTGGATCTTGCCGCTTTGGACACCTTACCCATCCACAGCGTCACCACCATTGACCAACTCCTCGCCGCCTTGACCGCCTAAGTCTCCCTGATGTCCTCGCCCTCACTGATCCCGATTTGCTATGATGTTCCCCCTCATTCAAACCAACCATATTTTGCTCCAGGGCATTCACGAACCCCTCGCCCAACGGATGATCGCGCCGATGCGTCGCTACGGGACGGAGATCGTGGCGGGGGTCAGTGTGGGGCAAGGGGGCAGCCAGGTGGACGATATCCCAGTATTTGACTTGGTGGAGCAAGCGATCGCTGCTGTGGGCGACATTGATACCAGCGTGGTTTGTGTGCCGCCGGATCAGGTGGCGGATGCGGCCCTCGAAGCGATCGCCGCCGGGATTCGTCAGCTGATCCTCGTGCCGCCCCAAGTGCCGCCCTTGGATACCCTATCCCTGATTAACCGCGCCAAGGCCACGGGAACGGTGATCCTGGGGGCGGGCAGTGCCGGGTTAATTGTGCCGGATCGGTTTTTGGTGGGAACCCTTGACCCCCAATGCTACAGCGTCGGCTCAGTGGGAATCATTGACCGCACCGATCGCATTGGCGATGCGATCGCTTGGGAACTAAGCCAAGCCGGAATTGGGCAATCCGTCGCCGTTCACCTCGGCACCGGGTCAATTTTGGGAACTACCTTCGCCGATTGGATTCCCCTCTTTGCCAGCAACGACGACACAAAAGCGATCGTCCTTCTCGAACAACACCTCTGGGGTAACGAAGCCGCCGCCACGGTCATCCCCTCCAACATCGATAAGCCCATTTTTGCCTATGTGGCCGGGCAAACTCTCCCGGTGAACGCGCCGCCTGGCGATTCCGCCACCTCGATCGCCTCCCAAAAAGTTCACGCCCTCCCCCACACCAACACCGCCGCCGAAAAAATCGCCGCCTACAAAGCCGCTAAAATCCGCGTCGCCCAATCCCCCCAACAACTAACGGAATGGCTGGCGAAAGCCCTGAAGTAGACCGTACACATTCCATGGGGTCACGATCATGAAAACAACGTCTGTGCAACCGATTTCCTGGGTCTTGGGGGCGATCTATGGGCTGCTGTTGGTGATGATTTCCTGGCTGGCCTATACCGATAATCTGCCGGACTATTTGGGGCGAATCCCTCACTACGACCTGATCGGGCATTTCTTTTTGTATTTTGTGGCGACCTATGTGGGGCATCGGATGCTGCGGGGACGGCGGCTCAGTCTGTGGGGGTGGCGCATTCCTCTCTTTCCCTTGATTTTTGGGATTATTACCGTCGTGGATGAATTTACCCAGGCGTTGTCCCCCGTGCGCACCTTTAGCGGTTTGGATTTGCTGATGAGTTTGATCGGGCTGGCGGTGGGGTACGGGTTGGCAGAACAGGCCCGCGATCGCCCGGCAACCCATCCCGATTCAACACGTTAACAAAACCTTACGGAGCGATCGCACCCCCTCCCCACCTGGCGCATACTAAGCAATAGTGCTGATATTCTGAACACGAAACTAACCCATGACTGCCACCTCCCCCGCTCCCCGTCTGGCGACCCACGCGGTTAACGCCCTCCTCAACATCAAACCCCTGGCCGCCCTCGCCAAAAACCGCGCCCGCGCCATGATGATCAACCGGGCTGAACGGATCGGCGTGCCGTGGCGCGATCGCGTCGCTGAACTGCGTCAACTGGATTGGGAACCCCACCGCGCCCAAGTGGAAAACCCCGACCTTGACTATCCCGAATACTATTACCGCGCCTTCCACGCCTACGACCAAGGCAACCTCAGTTGGGATGCCGCCCTCGAAGTGGAATGCGCTGCCCATACTGTCCACGCGCCCCTCTATCCCAACGCGGGCAAAGACGGCGACAAACGCGGCGATCAACACCTGCGATCGAGCTATCACGAGGTGTTACAAGGGCAGATCCCCACGCCCCCCCGTGACATTCTCGACCTCGGCTGTAGTGTGGGCATGAGCACCTTCGCCCTTCAGGATGTGTATCCCGACGCTCAGATCACCGGCCTTGAACTCTCCCCCTATTTCCTCGCCGTCGCCCAGTACCACAGCGAACAGCGCGATCGCGCCATCACTTGGCGACATGGAGCCGCAGAACAAACCGGCCTGCCTGATGCCTCCTTTGATCTCGTCTCCGCCTGTTTAATTTTCCACGAATTACCCCTCACCGCCGCCCGCGATATTTTCAAAGAAGCGCGGCGACTCCTGCGGCCTGGTGGTCATTTCGCCATGATGGATATGAATCCGCGATCGCAAATCTACCAAAAAATGCCCCCCTACATCCTCACCCTCCTCAAAAGCACTGAACCCTACCTCGATCAATACTTCGCCCTCGATGTAGACCAAGAACTCCCCGCCGCCGGATTCGCTCCCCCCACCATCACCCCCAACACAATCCGCCATCGTGCGATCGTCACCCAAGCGATCTAACCCCCATTCTCTAGGTCAAAGCCACAACCGAGCGCACCCTTCGACTCCGCTCAGGGTGCGCTCGTTGAATGTTCTAGCCTAGTCTCTCCTTGCCATACCAGATTCGGGCAACAAAGACAGAATCTAGAGAGGTGAGCGGAGTCGAACCGCGATCGCTCAGGCTTCAACTGCACTCAGCCTCTACAATCCGGATTTGGTATCAGTCTCCATCTCCTAGATTCTGTCGCCGAACGGTTGGGGTTTGGGATTAGACCGTCCGATCTTTCAATTTTTTGCCAATTCCGAGAGCTAACCCGGTCACTAAGAGTGTCGTTCCCGGTTCTGGTACATTTTCAGGGTTTTTGCCCCCTTGACGGTAGGCTTCATCGGCTTTGATGTCCACAAATGCCCGCGTAAATGATGCTGCACTTTGTCCCCCACTACGCAACAAATTCAAGTCCCACATGGCTCCCGTCACCGTCTGATCCCCCGTTGCCCAGGCTAAATCGACATAATCTTGGCCCGTTGTACCAGACTGATTGATCAGAGCATTTGTCGCATTGTAGGCAGTCGTTTGATAGCCCCCTGCACCATCAGCAACAAACGCATTCCCGTGGCCATCTGCACCGATCACTCGTTGGCCTTGTGCATCCTGTGCTGAATAATTCACCACTACATTTAAGAGTGCGTCATGCTGTTGCAGTCGATTGAGGGTGTTGTAAAACGACAGGACAGAATTGCCAATATCGCGATCTTCATCAGTCACCAGCACAATATTGACAGCAGCATCGTTCCGAAATTGATAGCGGTCAAAGGCAAAATCAATGCCTGCGTACCCATCTTCTGAACTACCACGAGAAACTAATTTTTGAGTGGCTTGGGCAAAGGCAGCAGCATCACCAAATTGTTGACCACCGAGCAAGAACGATCGCCCCAATTCTCCCGAACCGGTTTTACCAAATCCGACTAAACCGAAGCGGTTGGCTGCGCTGCCTGTGCCCACTCCTTTCGCCTGTAGACTCACATCTAGGTCACCAATCATCTGACCTAACCAGGTATGTTCACCGGCCATGGAGCCAGATTCATCCACAATGAATAAAAAATCGGCAAATTCTGCTGCGATCGCACTCGGCATCAAAACACTTGTGAGGGCAACACTTAAACCGGTAATGGCAATGGAGTGAAGACCTTTACCCATAGAACTCAAGAAAACAGACATGAGCTTTAACTCCTAAAAAATGAATCAGCTTCAATCTAAAAAAACGTTAGCTAGAAGAGTTTGAGATAGATTGAACCGATAATTATGCTCAAGGTATTCTCTACGCATATTCAGTTTTTTTATGCAGAGTTTAGATGACGTTGTTGTCCCAGAGGAGTTTGTCGAGGAGGAAATTGTCGAGGTCTTCAAAGGTGGAGGCGTAGGTGATTGTGGGGGTTTCGTAGCCTTTGAGGGAGACGGTGTATTGGCTGAAGCGTTGTTGGGCGCGACCGAGATCGGCGAGGTAGTTGTAGGTGGATTCGCCGAGGGCAATGTCGCGGTGGATTTGTTTGGTGCAGGATTCGAGGCGAAAGGCGGCGTTGACGGTGTCGCCGATCGCGGTGTAGTCGGGGCGATCGCCCGTTCCCGTATTACCAACCATGGCGTAGCCGGTGTTAATCCCCACGCCAATGCGCAGGGGAAAGGGTAAGGTGTAGTGGTTGCCGAGGTCGGCGGTCATTTTGTTGAGGTCGCTGACGGCTTGGAAAATCGAGAGGACATCATCTTTGGCGATCGCCTGCTCGCCGTGGAACCAGATCGACATCACCGCATCGCCGATATATTTATCCACCCAACTCCCCGATTCACGGATAATCTGACCCGCTTGCCGGAACCAATCCCCGATTAATTTCGAGAGGATCTTTTCATCCAGTTTGCGTGTCAACACCGTAAAATTCCGAATATCCACCACCAGCACCGACATCAAGCGCCGCACATGGAGCACCGAGGTTTGGGTGTCTTTGGCGCTAAGCTGATCCGTGTTCTCTTGGTTGGTATTGCCAAAGAAAAACCGTAGTTCGCTTTGACCAAAGGTGACATGATCGCCACTCTTGAGCACCACGGGCACATTGACCCGCCGCCCATTAATAAATGTGCCGTTGCGACTGCCCAGATCAATCAGATAAAAAATGCCGGTTTCGGTATATTGCAACATGGCGTGATTCCGGGAAATCCACCGATCCGGAATCACAAAGTTATTCTCCGCTCCCCGCCCAATCGTCCAATGGTTACGACCCACCAACGGCAAGTAGCGTTTGCCGGTAGCTGTGCGTAGTAATAGATATGGAAGGATTCCCGAATTCATACGGGCAATGGGAGAGAAGAAAAAATGGGTGGTGTCTTGGCCTTTAATTGTACGGTTGAATGTTTAAAATGCCATCTTTAGGGTTCTTGTGGGGTGGTGCAGTGGAGGCCGCCCCCGCCAGCGGCGATCGCATCAATCATTGATCCAAACCGAGGACGTATCGCCGTTCCCAAAAGCCGTTAGGCTAGAACATAGAGCAATCATAGAGATACTAACGAACGTGACATACAATATCGGACTATTAGGGCTGGGCACCGTGGGGACAGGCACAGCAGAGATTTTGCTCAACCCCGACGGTCGGAGTCCTCTGCTCAGGGATATTCGGATTCATCGGGTCGGCGTGCGTGCCCTCAACAAACCCCGGACGGTAGACTTTGAACCCGGTGTTTTAACCACTAACCTGGATGCGATCGTCGCTGACCCCGAAATTGACATCATTGTGGAATTAATCGGCGGCGTTGAACGGGCGCGGGAATTGATCCTCGCGGCGATCGCCCACGGCAAACATATCGTCACCGCCAACAAAGCCGTCATTGCCCGCCACGGCGATGAAATCTTCTCCGCTGCCCAAACCGCAGGCGTGTATGTTCTCCTCGAAGCCGCCGTCGGCGGCGGGATTCCCATTATTCAACCCCTCAAGCAATCCCTGGGCGGCAACCGAATCGAGCGCGTCACTGGCATCATCAACGGCACAACGAACTACATCCTCACCCAAATGCAAGATGAGGGAGCCGCCTTTGATGATGTTCTCGCCGAAGCCCAAGCCCTGGGCTATGCCGAAGCTGACCCCACCGCAGATGTGGATGGCTTTGATGCGGCTGATAAAATTTCGATCCTCGCCTCCCTTGCGTTTGGGGGACGGGTTCGCTACGAAGACATCGACCGCCAAGGGATTCGCAACATCAGTCCAGCGGATATTACCTATGCCCAACAACTGGGCTTCACAATTAAATTGCTGGCGATCGCCCAATGGAGCACCGCCCAAAACTCCCTACACCTCCGCGTCGGCCCCACCCTCGTCACCAATCACCACCCCCTCGCCAGCGTCAACGGGGTATTTAACGCTATCTTGATCGATGCCGATCCCCTCGGTCAGGTGATGTTCTATGGCCCCGGAGCCGGCAAAGGAGCCACCGCCAGCGCCGTCACCGCTGACCTGCTCAATATCACCGCCCTGCTCCAAAGCGAAAAACTCGAAGACGGCCTCCATCCCCTCCTCACCTGCACCCACACCGACTATTGCCCGATCACCCCCACTGAAGCGGTGGAAACCCGATTCTATGCGCGGTTCCTCTGTGGCGATCGCCCTGGGGTAATCGGCCATCTCGGCACTTGCTTCGGTGACCATAATGTGAGCTTAGAATCCATCGTCCAAATCGGCTACCACCAGGATCAAGCCGAAGTTGTGGTGGTGACTCACGACGTGCGCGAAGGGGATTTTCATGCGGCCCTTGATGCGATTCACGGCTTTGAAGAAATCGACGATATTCACATTGCTAGTGTGTTTCGGGTGTTGTAATGCCATTGCCGAGCGATCGCGATCTCACCGACCAATGGCGCGACAAAATCCGCCGCGCCAACCGCAACAACATTTTCTGCCATTGCCGCACCTGTGGCGAAGAATGGGTCGCCTCTGATGGTGATGGGCCCTGCATCTGTGGCAGTCGGGATCTAGAAGCGATCGCTTGTTGGCAATTTCCCGACGGTTAAGGCGTTGGAATAGGAGTGAGATGGTTCCCTACACCCCGCTGCTCTTGAGATCTACCGGGTACGTTACAATTTCCACCAGAGAGTAGTGCGAGCTTCTAGCTCGCTGCCCTCTTTGGTAGTGCGAGCTTCTAGCTCGCTGCCCGCATCGGGGAAATCAATCGCACAGCTTAGGTCAACATTTGCGCGTCATGTATAAGCAGTAGCCCACGGAAGAGGGCTTTTTTTGTGGCTATGGCAGGCGGGTGCGGAGTTTCATCACATTTTCGCGGCTGAGATTGAGCTTGATTTCGAGGTGTTGCTGGGGGTCGCGGAAGAGGAGGATAGAGCGATCGCCCACTTGCGTACAAGCCATTTCCGGATCATCGAGGTTGATGGTTTCGTAGCGGATGCCAGGAATACAGAGTTTCATCACCACCGTCGGTTGATTCTGGGGATAGAGATAGAGGGACTGGCGGGCCATGTCAAGATCAAGCTGCTTCACGGTGATATTATGCTCGTGCTCATCCTCTTCCTGTTGCCAATACACCGTGATCCCCGCAATCCGAGGATGGTGCAGGGTAAAGGTGTGGTCAAAGCGTTTAGGAGTCCAGTCTAATTCTTGGGTGCTGCCATGGGGCAGGATGAGTCGCTGGGCCAATTCAACGGTTTGGCCATTGAGACGGGTTAACCATTGACTGATCAAGGCAAAGTTATCGGCGTTATGGGCTGCATTGCTGTGGTGTTGCCAAATCAGAATCCCGTGCATAGTGTCTGAGAGAATAAACCTAAAAGTGTCTATAGTTTAATGGGTTTTGATCAATGGCAATCAGGGGGATGTGATGGGAAAGAAAGCGATCTTATGTGGCTATTACGGCAAAGGCAACGGCGGTGATGAGGCGTTGTTAGCGACGTTGTTGCAGATGTTGCCGGAAAATGTGCAGCCGATTGTGCTGTCGGGAAACCCGATGGAAACCTATAAACGCTACGGGGTGGAAAGTTGCGATCGCAACTCTGCCCTTGCCCTTTGGGACGCTTGCCGCAAAGCGGACTATTTCATTTGGGGCGGCGGCAGTTTGATGCAGGATGCCACCAGTTGGGCCAGTCCGATCTATTACGGCGGGGTGATGGGATTGGCGCAACAACAGGGCTTAACCTGTCTCGCTTGGGGCCAGGGGATTGGGCCGTTAAAACGCCCCTTTACCCGTTGGCTCACGAAACAGGTTTTACAAGGCTGTGCAGCGGTATCAGTGCGCGATCGCGCTTCGGCCAACCTCGTCCAGCAGTGGGACATCACCCCCGTCCTCGCCCCTGACCCCGTTTGGGCCCTCACCGCCGAACCCTGGACGGGCAAACCCTGGCCCCGCCCCACCGTCGCCGTCACCCTGCGTCCTCATCCCACCCTGACGCGCGATCGCCTCCACACCCTAATCACCGCCCTCGCCCAATTCCAAACCCAAACCGACGTGCATCTGCTCCTGGTTCCCTTTCAAGCCAGCCAAGACGGCCCCCTCGCGGAAGCGATCGCCGCCCAACTCCCCCAACCCGTGGAGATTATCCACGAACCCAACCCCTACCGCCTCAAAGGTCTGTTTCAACAGGTGGATCTCGCCATTGGGATGCGTCTGCACAGTCTGATCATGGCCGCCTCCGAGGGCTGTCGCTGTGTGGCGTTGAGCTATGACCCGAAGGTGACGCAGTTGATGGCGAGTGTGGGGCTGGCCGGTTGGGAATTAACCGATTTGCCCACCGATGCCGATGCGATCGCTGCTCAATGGCAAGCCTCCTTAGCTCAGGAACCGATGGGCCAAGATGCGATCGCGCTGCTCAAAACCGAAGCACAATGGCACCGCGATCTATTGAACATGGTGATCAATCCCCAGACTTAATCGTGTGTATCCCCTAGTGAGCCAGAGGCTCACACTCCCTCAAAATCTGATTTTTCCCCCCTAGTGAGCCAGAGGCTCACACTCCCTCAAAATCTGATTTTTCCCTCCCTAGTGAGCCAGAGGCTCACACTCCCTTCATCTTCGGTAGTGCGAGCTTCTAGCTCGCTACACTTTAGGGAGGAGCGATCGCATCGCTCAAAACCGAAGCCCAATGGCATCGCGATCTATTGAACATGGTGATCAATCCCCAGACTTAATCGTGTGTATCCCCTAGTGAGCCAGAGGCTCACACTCCCTCAAAATCTGATTTTTCCCTCCCTAGTGAGCCAGAGGCTCACACTCCCTTCATCTTCGGTAGTGCGAGCTTCTAGCTCGCTACACTTTAGGGAGGAGCGATCGCGCTGCTCAAAACCGAAGCCCAATGGCATCGCGATCTATTGAACATGGTGATCAATCCCTAGTCTTAATCGTGTGTATCCCCTAGTGAGCCAGAGGCTCACACTCCCTCAAAATCTGATTTTTCCCTCCCTAGTGAGCCAGAGGCTCACACTCCCTTCATCTTCGGTAGTGCGAGCTTCTAGCTCGCTACACTTTAGGGAGGAGCGATCGCGCTGCTCAAAAACCGAAGCCCAATGGCATCGCGATCTATTGAACATGGTGATCAATCCCTAGTCTTAATCGTGTGTATCCCCTAGTGAGCCAGAGGCTCACACTCCCCTCAAAATCTGATTTTTCCCCCCCTAGTGAGCCAGAGGCTCACACTCCCTTCCTCTTCGGTAGTGCGAGCTTCTAGCTCGCTACACTTTAGGGAGGAGCGATCGCATCGCTCAAAACCGAAGCCCAATGGCATCGCGATCTATTGAACATGGTGATCAATCCCTAGTCTTAATCGTGTGTATCCCCTAGTGAGCCAGAGGCTCACACTCCCTCAAAATCTGATTTTTCCCCCCCTAGTGAGCCAGAGGCTCACACTCCCTTCCTCTTCGGTAGTGCGAGCTTCTAGCTCGCTACACTTTAGGGAGGAGCGATCGCATCGCTCAAAACCGAAGCCCAATGGCACCGCGATCTTCTAGAGATGGTGATTAATCCCCAGTCTTAGCAACGCCCCGAAATATCCCGTCCGATTCACATCAGGCACAATCTGTTAGTTGGGGTGCATCGTCCGGCTGAAATAAGGGAATTAAATCCCGCTCTTACAAAGGGGGAAGTGGCATCCTCATCTTTTCACAATCCGCTATCGGCCCAATGACTGCCGTTGATCTCAATGGGGTCTGCCATAATAGTAGTCCGGGTTGATGAGATGCGATCGCCCGTCCGAGATGCCCTGTATGGAGACGGTTAATGATGATGATTGCGCATAACTTAGGTTTGAAGCTGGTTCCGTTGGCGATCGCCCTAGCGGGAATCGTAGGGACTCCGGCGGCCTTGGCGATGGAACGTGGGGGCGATCGCTATGCTGTGGCGGAGGTGGAGTCAGAGGATCAGTCTCGGACGGATCAATGTGAGCAGATCAAGAACACCATGGCAGCGGCTGAGGAACTGGCATCCGAAATTCCAGAATCGCCCACCTCAGAAGCTGATGCGTCGCCCCCCACTGGAGAATTGATTGAACACTTCAACACCGGTTCGCGCCTTTTCTCGCAAATGTCGGAGTTGTTTGGGCAGACGAGACCGTCAGACACGGATTTGCAGACCACTGTGGCGAAAATAGCCCTGGGTTTGTCTTCCATCTCTTCAGACTTTGCCGAAGTTGCATCATTGATGGCTGTAGTCGATGCCCAGCAACAAGAGTTGCAAGACTCAGGGGATGTCGATCCCGACGATCCGGAATCACTCCAGACCCTGATGGCTCCCTTGGCGAACCTAGGAGAAATAATGACGTTGCTTAGTCGTATCAATCAAAGTAGTGAAGAGCTTGAAATCTTATCAGATGATCTCGGACGCTACTGTGGGTTTGAAGAGTCGGTAGATGAATAAAAATAACCCGTAACTGTCCCCTGAGGGTCGTCGAAGGAGGCATTGTTGTTGGGTTTTGGTTTCGACTTCGCTCAACCCACGAGTTTTTGGGACGGTTACAATAACTCAGGGCATGAATTAATGATCGCCCGTCCGAGATGCCCTGTATAGAGACGGTTAATGGTAATGATTGTGCATAACTTAGGTTTGAAGCTGGTTCCGTTGGCGATCGCCGGGTAGATACAGAAAATATCCGTTGCTCAATGGGCCACCAACTGAGGCGCTCCATTAGGATGAAGCTGCCATGCTGTGGCTTCGTGAATCTCAGCAAGGGTGGGCAGCTTGTGCCATGGGTTGGAGAGCTGTTGTGATGCTGGGGGCGATCGCAACCCTCAAAACCGAAGCCCAATGACACCGCGATCTGCTGAACCTGGTGATCAATCCCCAGCCCTAGAGTAAAATCAACTCTATTCCCTCGTGTTGTCTTGCGTGTATGAGCTATAGTCTGCGCATTCTTGATCTACCTATTAGTGAACGCCCCCGCGAACGCCTGATCGAACAAGGGGCGAAAAATCTGGCCAATGCTGAACTATTGGCGATTCTCCTGGCCACGGGCCAAGGCCCTGGCAAGCTGTCCGCTGTGGGGTTGGGGCAATTGATATTGCAAACCTTGGGGGAGGGCGATCGCGATCCCCTTGATGTGTTGCGCCAAACTGACCCCCAAGAATTGATGAACATCGACGGCATCGGCCCAGCGAAAGCGGCCACAATCCTCGCAGCGATCGAACTGGGAAAACGTGCCTTTCTGCTCCGTCCCGCGCCCCGCGCCCTGATCGACACCCCCCAAGCCGCCGTCGATGCCTTCAGCCATGATCTGATGTGGCAAGCCCAAGAACGCTTCGCGGTGCTGTTGTTGGATGTGAAAAACTGCCTGATCGGGACGCAGGTGATTTCCATCGGCACGGCCACGGAAACCCTCGCCCACCCCCGCGATATTTTCCGCGAAGTCATCCGCAAAAATGCTACCCGCGTCATCGTCGCCCACAACCACCCCTCCGGCAGCACCGACCCCTCCCCCGAAGACATCCAACTCACGGCCCAACTCCTCCAAGCCGCCCAACTTCTCGCGATCCCCCTCCTCGATCACCTCATTCTCGGCAATGGCAACTACAGCAGCCTCCGCAAACTGACGGAACTTTGGGAACAATACCCCCAAGGCGATTGAGCGATCGCAAAACTCGGTAGGATAGGGAGCGCACTGAAAGATCAGAGAGATTATGGTTGCTGTGTTACCGCCTTGGGTTGTGCTTGATCCGCTGTTGGCGCAGTGGTTACGGGAGGATATTGGCCGGGGCGATCGCACCACCTCGGCCCTGTTTCCCCCCACCGCGCCCCCCATGGCGGCCCATTGGATCGCCAAAGCCGACGGCGTAGTCGCAGGCCTCGATTTGGCCGCACGGGTGTTTCAAATGCTCGACCCCCAAAGTCACAGCCAAAAACACTGCAACGATGGCGATCCCTGCCCAGCGGGAACCGTGGTAAGCGAATTTACCGCCACGCCAGCGGCCTTGTTGATGGGGGAACGGGTGGCGCTCAATCTGGTGATGCGGTTGAGCGGGATTGCGACGGCAACGGCGGCCTATGTGGCGCAACTGGCCGACTTGCCGACGCGCTTTGTGGATACGCGCAAAACTACACCCGGCCTGCGGATTCTGGAGAAATACGCCAGTCAGGTGGGGGGCGCGACCAATCATCGGATGGGGCTAGACGATGCGGTGATGTTGAAGGATAACCATATTGCAGCGGCGGGGGGGATTGGTAACGCGATCGCCCAAGTCCGCGCCGCCATGCCCTACCCGTTAAACATCGAAGTGGAAACGACGAACCCGGCGGAAATTGAGGAAGCGATCGCCCATCACGCCGACATCATCATGCTCGACAATATGCCCCCCGCCCAAATGCGCGACGCTGTAACTCGGATTCGCGCCGCCAACCCCCGCATCCAAATCGAGGCTTCCGGTAACATCACCCTTGCCACCATCCGCACCGTGGCGGAAACTGGCGTGGACTTCATCTCCAGCAGTGCCCCGGTGACGCGATCGCCCTGGTTAGATATCAGTATGCGCTGGGGTCGTCCCACCTAGCGCATCCTGAACAGGATTAGGATTCACGACAATCACCCCTTGGGCCTAACGCGGCGGGAACGGCGGATCACCGAGACGCTCACGCACCATGGCACGCAGTTCAGATTTTTGCTCATCGGTGAAGATCGATTGGGCACGCGCCAGATAGGGAATCACTTGTTCACCGACCTGGCGAATCGTGCTGGGGGATAAATCCATGCCCCCCAGAGCATCAAACGGTGATCCACCCCCTTGTACCGCTGCCACCATACTGTGCAGTTGTGCCGGCGAAAACAAATCACTCTCCGTCAACACGTCTAAGCCCAGCATCTGAAACTGACTTTTTTGGCTGTCTGTCAAATCCAACCGCTCCTCCACCTCAGTCATCATTGTCATGATCTTGTCAAGGGAAAAGTCTTCAGAGGGGGCATTTTCCCCAGACGGAGGCGCAGGCAACGGCGGCAACGCCTGCGCCACAAAGGGATGAATCATTACAGTCGTCAACAGTGTTGCTGTCGTCAAGCAAGCAAAAAATGAGCGTTTCATAGGTAGTCAAAAATCATAAAAGTGGATAGCGTTTGACGGTAGATTGCCTGATGAGAATGTTTAGAAACGTTTGGTTCGTGACCCAATCTCAGCAATACTTCAGAACAGTTAGGGATCACGCATCCTGTTGCTGTGCCTTAAGCTGAGTTAAACGTTCCATACGGCTCTTGGTTAGAACCATAGTGATTCCGCCTGAATACAACCGTTTTGTTGTGCGATTCTCAGGCAAAAAACACATTGCAAATTGGGTCAAAATTCAGGTTTTCGGTCTAAGTTCTATTATCCCTATTTGTTTTTTAATTACTTTGGCCTCAGGCGCAAAAAACTTAGCTTCAGGCGCGACTTTTTGGGTGTGAGGATTGATCTGAAGGAAAGCTGCGATCGCGTTTAACAGGATCACACGGGTTGAGACGGGGTACTGAATCGTATCATCGGGGAACGAGTGGTGTTAAATCTGGTGATGCACCTCAGCGGTCGCGACGGTGGCCTATCCCACTAGCCAGGGCAGTGCGGTGAATCATCGCCTAGGGTTGGATGATGCGGTGAGGGTGATTAGCGGAGGAGGAGCCAGGCGGATTGGAGGCTACCGATGACGAGGCCGAGGATGCCGCCCAGATTGACGATCGCTTGCAGTTCACTTTTAACAATGCCCTGCACAGCGGCTTCTAACTCGGCGGCGGATGTGGCCATGACGCGCTCAGAAATCACCTGATCGAGGGCCAGGATGGGGAGGATTTTGGCCACGAGGATTTCGAGTTCTTCTTCGAGGTAGCGTTCGAGGAGGAGGGCGAGTTCCCAACTGACGGTTTTGAGGGAGGTGTTGAGCACTTCCGAATCCCGCAAGCGTTTGAGCAAGATTTTCGCGAGGCCGTCCCAATCCACCGATGCGCCCAACTGTTCGAGGAGGTCGCCCCCTTTATCGCGGACGTAGGCGCGGATGCTTTCGCGGGTGGTTTTGCGCAGTTGGCGGACGGTGCTTAAGGGCAGGTTTTGGAGGGAAATATTTTGCAGCCAAAACCGGATGCGATCGCGCACTTCAAGGGACAATACCAATTCTTTTAACCGGGCATTGGTGATTTCTTTTTCATCTAAACAAAACGTCCGCAACCGCACTAACGAATTGCGCACCCCAAATAAATTCGCCATCACCCAAGTCGTGCCGCTGGTTTTTTCCCGTAGCCCTTCATCGATGATTTGGATATTGCGATCGGTGAGGAAATCAATCAAGGCTTGGCGGAGGACATCGGGCGGCAACACCACCTGCAAGAGCCAATCGGCGAGTTGGCGGGATTGGCTGTCGGTGAGTTGGAATTCCAACACCACTTGATCGAAAATATAGTTAATTTGCTCGGCTAAAAAATCTTCACGACGGGCCAAAACGCGCAGAATACGCGGCAACGAACCACTAAATAAATCCCGCAAAATATTGGCGAGAATGGTGGCGGTTTTTTGTTCTTGTTCGGCTTGGACTTGTTTGAGGGCCAGTTGCAAAAACCAGAGGAGAGCCTCTTGGACGCGCTCTTTTTGGAGCAGGCGTTTGGTGAGGCGTTGGAGTTCGCCGGGGGTGAGGAGTGACCCCATGATCGTGTCAGAAACGCGCCGGGCGAGGCGTTCTTGGTTGCGGGGAATCAGGCCGGGGGTGAAGGGCAGTCGCCATTTGCCGATGTAGATCGCCTGGTAGGGGCGAAAGAGCATTTGGATGGCTAGATCGTTGGTGAAGTAACCAATGATGCCGCCCGCAATGGGTGGAATCAACGCAAGCCAGAGGGTTTCAGGTTCCACAAGTCCAAAAAGTAAGCAGCAAGGGGGGCATCGGGCCAAGGGTCGAGAATGACGCGGTTGGGGGATGCGATCGCTAGTGGGGAGGTGATGGAGTTGAGGGCGATCGCCGCTTGATCAAGCCAGGGAATGGCCGCAGCCTCTTAACGATTGTACGCTGTTTGGACAACGAGCACCCCCATCATCCCCCCAAAGAGGGGGTAATGGGCGGCGGTGGGGAAACCGGCTTGGTGGGCGAGGGCGATCTGTTCGCGGCCGGTGGGGAATTTTTCGACACTGGGGGCGATGTAGGCGTAGTCGTCGGTGAGGTCGAAGCGGGTGGCGGTGGGAAGAACGACGTGATCCAGATACCAGGTTTGGAATTGGCGCACCCAGGGATGTTCCGGACGGTGAAAGTCGAGGATGGCCGCTTTGCCGCCGGGCTTGAGGACGCGGTGGAGTTCCCGGAGGGCGCGGGGAATGTCGGTGACATTGCGCAGACCATAGCCCATGGTGGCGCAGTCGAAGGCATCGGCATCGCAGGGGATGGCGAGGGCATCGCCTTCGCGCCATTGGAGGGTGTGGGTGCGATGGGGCAATCGTGCCTGAGCGCGTTGGGTGGCGGTGTTGAGTTGAGCAACTGAAAAATCAATGCCCCACACTTCCCCCTGAGGGCCGACGGCATCGGCGAGGAGAAGGGCAAGATCGCCACTGCCACAACAGAGATCTAAGGCGCGATCGCCCCGCCGGGGTTCGGCCCACTGCACTGCCATTTTTTTCCAGACTCGATGTAGTCCCCAACTCAGTTGTTCGTTGAGGTCGTCGTAGACCGGGGCAATACGGTCAAACAGATCGCGGATACTCTGGGCAGTGGCGGTCATAGATGCACGGGAAACAGGGCAAAATCAAACGGTTTCAGGCCTTAGGAGGCTGCGGCCAAGGCTAACACCGTCTGTTGGGCAGCGAGGTGGATCAGGTGAATTTCCTCTTCGCTGGGTTTGGGCGATCGCCCCCATTGCAACGACAACACCGCTAAGAGTTGATCGCGATAATGGAGGGGCAACACCAGATGGAGTTGTAACCCCGTCTCTTGGTAGGGTGTACCCTCTGGGGGCGGCGTGCTGGGGGAATTGACCCAGACTTGGGTTTTACCGCTAGCGATCGCCGTTTGCACCAGGGGATCACTGTCAATGGCAACGGGTTGATCGTGGCGACCTTCCGCCCCTCCCAATTGACCCGCCTGCACCTGACGCACCACACAACCATCGGCCGAAAAGCTTTCGCCGAGAGCCGCCGCCAAGGGGTCGAGGCACTGAGCGAATTCCATCGCGGATTGGGACACATCCGCGATGATCGAGAGCAATTTAGCTTGTTCTTCGGCGCGTTGGAGTTGTTCCGTGCGCTGTTTGAGCAGGTCGTAGGTTTCCGCCGCCCGATCAACAACCACCTTCAGTTCGTTGGGGTCCCAGGGTTTGGTGATGTATTTATAAACCTGCCCGGAGTTGATCGCATCGACGAGATCTTCCACGTCGGTAAAACCCGTGAGAATAATCCGCACGGTGTCCGGGAAATCCGGCACGGTTTTACTGAGAAATTCTGTTCCTTTCATCTCTGGCATGCGCTGATCCGAGATGATGACAGCCACTTCTCCTTCTTCGGACAGAACCTCTAAGGCACTGATGCCACTGTCGGCTTTAAAGACCCGAAAATCACGCCGAAAGGTGCGATAGAGCAGATCAAGATTATCTGGCTCGTCATCAACAACAAGCATTTTGGGTTTCTTTTTACGATCCATACTGGTTATCTGGCGTGTAACATCATCAAGGCCGGCGAGCAAGGTATTCATAAATTGATACACAACACCATCAGAGGTCAGACTGTGTGAATCTTGGTTTCACAGTTCAAAACCATCAACACAATCAGTCTTGGAACAGCATTCGCTTTTATTCAGATTACACCGGATCTTACGGTGAGGTTTTGCTTTTCTGGGAAATCTCATGACATTGATAGCGTTGATAGGGAAAGCCAATCCGATAAAAGTGGAGTGGATCAATCTGACAGTCTTGATCCTGTCGGAGGCGCACGGTTTCCGGAAAAGCATCATCGAGATATCCGGGCGCAATCATCCACAGAGCATGGGGGGCGATCGCTAATTCCGCCGGGGACAGCGTTGCGAGGCGTTGCCACACGGGGTCATAGCCCTCAGCGTAGCTCAAGAGAGTGAAGGCGGCGGGTTGATCGGGGGGACGTTCGGCGGCGAAGGCGAGGCCGTAACTCAATCCGACGGCCATTTCTAAGGTGTTTTGATAGGCCATGACGACGAGGATGGGGGCGCGATCGCGATTAAACTGCGCTGCCACCTCCGCCGGGGCATAGGGTTTCTGTAACGCCAAATCAAACACCACACCCAAGCTACTGACAATCAAAACCCCCGCCCAAAAACAACGCCACCGCACCCGCTGCACCGACCACACCGCCCCCAACAGCGCACAGACCGCCGGAAAATACACAAAGTGATAGCGGGGCGCGATGCTGATATCTTTCCCCAACCCGTAAATCAAGAAAAAATACTCCACCACCACGATCGCCACCACCGTCGTCAGGGTGAAGCGCGTCACCGACGGGCCAAGCCGTCGCCACCCCTGGATCATCTGTCGGATCAGCAGGATCACGAGAACGAGGGTAAGGAGACCGAGGCCAATTTGTAGCGATCGCGGTTGGCCCTCAATGGGCGGCACAAACAGCATCACAATCCACCCCACCAGGGTTTGACCCAGGGGCGCAAGACCCGCCGGGGGCGAGAGCCAGCCGGTTTTTGGGCTGTTGATATGTTGAAGGAGAACGGGGAGCCAGGGGAGAAAAAAACCGAAGGGCAGGCTAAACAGGAGGAGATTGCGCCCTAGGTTGCCAGGGGAAATGGGGGGGCGATCGCGCCTCAAAAAGAGCAGCAACGTCACCCCCTGGGCCAACACCGCCAGGGCACAAAAATAATGACTATAGATCGCCCCGCAACTGATTCCCCCCCACAGCACCCAGAGCCAGGGGCGTTGGCGTTTGTGCTGGAGATCGTGGTGAATTTGGACTTGGGCGGTGAGGGCGATCGTGAGTAGCGCCATGGGCAGGGTGTAGTGCCGCGCTTCTTGGGAGAGGTACACCGCAAAGGGAGACAGGGCCATCAACCCCGCCCCGGTTAACGCCGCCGATCGCGAAAATCCGACCCGATTTAACCCATAGAGTGCCACAATCCCCACCATCCCCCACAGCACCGCAAAACTCCGCGTCGCCACGGCAAGGGATGCCTGGGGAATCCAACCGAGCCAGGTATGGAGGAGACAGAAAAAGAGGGGCGGATGGGTGGATTGGGTGGCGAGATGGTGGGCGATCGCAGGGCAATCGGCGGCAGCATTGAACTGAAACAGCAGTGGTAGCGCCGCCACGGGTAACACTTGCTCCGTCGGGATTGCTTCAAACCCCAAACCGAGGCCGAAAATACTGGTGATCACCTCATCCACCCACAGGGGTTTGAGATCGAGGCAGAGCAGGCGCAAGCCCAGACCCACCGCCACGATCACGAGGAGTGCGATCGCCTCTGATTTAGTCGAGTTCTTCAGGTTCAGCTTCAGGAATCGCTTCAAGGTTTTCCAAAGGCAACGCAGATTTTTCGAGGCGACGCAGGGGCACTTTTTCCAGTTCCGGCAAGGCAATCCGGGATTTTTCGTGCTGTTGTTTGTCGCGGGGCAGGAGGTTCGGCAGGGGTTCGGGCTTGTCGAGCCAGAAGTCTGCGATCGGCAGGGTTTTTTCCAAATCATCCAACGGACGAGGAATCACCATCACCGCGCTAAACTCACCGATTCGCTCCGCCTCGTGCATCCCCACATCCACCGCCACCGCCACATTCGCCACCGTGCCGCGAATCAACGCCGTACACAGACCATCGCCAATTTTTTCATAGCCCGCCAAATGCACATCAGCGGCTTTCAACATCGCATCACAGGCTCCCACCAACGCCGGAAACCCCCGCGTTTCTAGCAACCCCAAGGATTGATTACTGAGGCGACTATGGCCACGTTGTTCCTGTTCGAGTTCAAAATATTTCGAGCCAATGGGAAAGACGGCTTCAAGGTTGGGCATGGGACGCGCCAAGACCATTTTGGAGACCAATTGCCCGAATTGATCCGCCGTTCGTGCTCCTTCTTCGACGGCGAGGCGCACATCGGCGGTTTTGCCCCGAATAATCGCGGTACAGTAGCCGCCGCCGATGTTTTCATAGCCGACGAGGGTCACGCCTGCGGACTTGAGCATCATGTCTGCTGTGCCGACGATCGCCGGAAAGCTGCGGGTGGAAACCAAGCCGAGGGCACTTTCAGTAATCACCCGGCGACGGGGTTGCAGCGGAGGCGCGGTGCGGGTGTTTACCAACCGGGACTTGATTTCAATTTGGGACATTGAGACTTACCTATGGGTTGCGACGCGAGGGCGGGCATTGTGGGGTTTACCCACCCCTAGTGTATCCCGTTCGGTTCGGGCTGCGTTGAGGAAATCTAATCGAGGGGATTAAGTTTTTTGGGGGTGTTTTAGGATAGGGCGGGGAAATAGGGGATATTAGGATTGGTTTTGGTTCCAAGCGATGAAGGTCATGACAGAATCGGCAATCTTGCAAACGGTGGCGGACTCCCTCGGTTTTATTTCGCCTCCGGTTGATCCGGCGGCGTTGGTGCTGCCGCAGCCGCTGAAGTTGGGGGTGTTGGCATCGGGGAGTGGGAGTAATTTTGGGGCGATCGCAGCCGCAATTCACGATCACACCCTCAACGCCAAAATTCAGGTCTTGATCTACAACAACCCGAAAGCAACGGCCAAGGAACGAGCCGCACAATTTGACATTCCGGCGGTGCTCCTGAACCATCGCCACTACGACAGCCGCGAGGCGTTAGATGATGCGATCGTGACCACCCTCAAAGCCCATGGTGTGGACTGGGTGGTAATGGCGGGCTGGATGCGCATTGTCACGTCAGTATTGATCGATGCCTTCCCCGATCGCGTCCTCAACATTCACCCCAGCTTGCTCCCCAGTTTTCCCGGCATCCACGGCGTTGAACAAGCCCTCGCCGCTGGGGTGAAGGTAACCGGCTGCACGGTTCACATCGCCCATCTCGCCGTGGATAGCGGGCCGATCATCATGCAAGCCGCTGTCCCCATCCTCCCCGACGACACCGCCGACAGCCTCCACGCCCGCATCCAAGTCCAAGAACACCGCATCTATCCCCAAGCGATCGCCCTCGCCGCCCACCTTGCCCAATCCACAACGGAATAAGCGCAAAGCTCAGGACAAACAAGCCTTTAAAGCCCCTCTCCCAGCGGGCTATTATACATATCCTTCCAATGTTGACCTAGCCTGCGATTGATCCCCGTTCTCCGTCAGGGCAGCGAGCTAGAAGCTCGCACTACAGAGGATTTCAGGTAGGGTACTGTGAGCCTCTGGCTCACGTATACCCGCTCCAGACTAGCAACTTGGCTTGTGGATCAGCAGTAGCCCAGCAGGAGAGGGGTTTGGGGTGAGGGTATTCAACCTAGGATGATTCTTTCCCTAAGGCTCCCGGTGCGCCCGTGAGGGTCTTTTTCGGGGAACAGGTGATGATCATAATCGCCAGGGTGAGGACGTAGGGCGCAGCATTGAAGAGGTAATAAAACGAATCAACGCCGACGGATTGCAGCGCTGGGCCCAGGGCCTGCGCCCCGCCAAACAACAGGGATGCATAGAGACATTGCACCGGATTCCACCGCGCAAAAATCACCAACGCCACCGCCATCAACCCTTGACCACTGGAAATTAATTCCGTCCACACCCCCGGATAGTAGAGGGAGAGGGACGCGCCACCAATGCCCGCGAGGAAACTCCCCCCGACAATACTCAGCATCCGCACTTTGAAGATCGAGACCCCCATGGCGCGGGCGGCTTCCGGGGCATCTCCCACCGCACGGATCAGCAGGCCCCAGCGGGTGGATTTAAAAAACCACTGCATGGCGGGGGCGAGGATGACCCCAAAGATAAAGAGGGGGCTGATTCTTAAGGCGGCTTGGATGGCGGGAACATCGCTCCAAGCACCGAGGTTGAGGGTAGGAATTTGGGGGGCGACGGGTTGAATGAAGGGTTTACCGAAGAAAAAGGCGATGCCGCTGCCGAAAATAATCATGGCGATGCCGACGGCCACATCATTAACGCGCCGTTGTTGGGAGAGCCAACCGTGGATCGCACCGAGCACCATCCCGGCTAAACCGGCCACCAGCACCCCCAGAAACGGAGCCATGACATCCCCGACGGCCTCGCGGCTGAGATAGGAGACAGCGTAGGCGCTCATGGCTCCGGTGAGGAGGGTTCCTTCGAGGCCGAGGTTGATTTTGCCGCTTTTTTCCGTGAGGCATTCGCCTAAGCTGACGAAGAGAAAGGGTGTGCCGCCGCGCATGGTTCCGGCTGCGATCGCTAAGGGAACACCCCACCAGCCCAATGCATCCGCCATAGTCTAAATCTCCTCTGTGGGTGAACGATGAATAGGATAAAGCCGAATGGATATGGGAGGAACTAGGCGGACGGAGGCGCTAATTCGCTTTTCGGTTGGAGGGCGGGAATTTTGCCGTAGAGGGATTCGCTATAGAGGACGCAGAGAAACACGAGACCCTGAAAGAGGAGCACGGTGGCATCGGGTAAACCGTGCGATCGCTGCAAAATCCCGCCACTGGCCAGAATCCCACCCAACAATATTGAGACGATTGCCGCTGCGAGGGGGTTATGTCGCGCCACAAAGGCCACCAGAATCCCGCCGTACCCATAGCCCACATTCAGGGATTCATTGGCCCGCCCATGCACCGCCGCCACTTCCACCATCCCCGCCAACCCGGCACAGGACCCCGCCAGAAAACAAATGGCCAGGGTGAGTTGTCCCACTGGCAACCCGGCAATTCTGGCGGCGCGAATGTTGCCGCCAGCGGTACGGGCGGCAAACCCGAAGGTGGTGCGCTGAATCAAAATATAGGCAATGATGCAGGCAACGATACCGTAGATTAACCCGAAGTGAATCCGCGTGCCGGGAATATCACCGAGGCGGTTGAGGTCGTCGAGGGGAAAACTAGAGGGTTTATTCAAGGACGAGGGATCGCGCATTGGCCCGCCCACGAGGTGATTGAGGAGGGCGATCGCAATATAGTTCATCAACAAACTACTGATCGTCTCATTCACCCCTCGCCAATGGCGCAGCGCCCCCACGATCGCAATCCATGCCCCGCCAAACACCATGCCTAATAACGCCATGGCAATTTGCACAATGAACGGCGGCGCACTGGTTCCCATCGCTAACCCGGCAATGATCGCCCCCACACCGCCCATCACCAAGGCTCCTTCGTTACCAATGATCACTAACCCCAACCGGGCCGGCAGTGCGGTACAAAGCGCACTCAACATCAACGGCGCAGCCCGAATTAAGGTGTTTTGCCAAGAACTCCACTGCCCAAACGCCGCCTTATAAATGGAGCCATAGACCCCAAAGGGATTTGCCCCCGCCGCCAGGCAAAACACCCCAAATAAAAACAACGCCACAATAATCGCGCCCATCGGCAGCAGAATAGCTTCAAAGGATTTGCGGGTCAGCATAGGGCAGAATAGCGTCAGGATTTAAGCTCGGTTCACTATAAAGGGGATTGACGGGCAAAACTGTCCTTATTTTGACCAATTTGCTAATCCCTGGCCGCATTGTAAAGAGTTTCGTGACCCCTTACCCCTTCTCTTCGCAACAGGGAATTAATGCCCTTGCTGGGCGGTGACGTGAGGGGGCACAGGATTTCGGATTAGCAGTGGCGCGATCGCGCAATCTGCACACTGAGCAAAATCACCGGAATCATCCCCACCGCCAAGATCGCCAGGGCCGGTGCAGCGGCTTCGGCTAAGCGTTCATCGGACGCATATTGATAGACCCGCACCGCCAAGGTATCAAAGTTAAACGGCCGAATGACTAAGGTCGCGGGCAACTCCTTCATCACATCCACAAAAATCAGCATGGCAGCAGTGAGCAACCCCCCTTGGAGTAACGGCACATGGACTTTCAGGAGTGTTGCCGTCGGCCCTTGGCCTAAGCTGCGGGAGGCATCATCAAGGTTGGGTTGAATTTTGCTGAGGCTGGATTCCACGGTGTTGAAGGAGACCGCGAGGAACCGGACGAGATAGGCAAAGACGAGGGCGGTAATCGTCCCACTCAGCAGCAGGCCGGTGGAGATGTTGACGTGCGATCGCATCCAGGCATCAATCCCATTATCCAACCGCCCCAGAGGAATCAACGTCCCCACCGCAATTACCGACCCCGGAATTGCATAGCCCATCGCCGCCAAACGCACCGACGCATTCATCATCCAATTGCCCCGCAAGCGTTGCCCATAGGCCATCACCACCGCCAACGCCACCCCCAACACCGCCGTAATCATCGCCAACACCACACTATGGCCCGCCAGCGTCCAAAAGGTTTGATCTACGGTATCCTGCCAGTGGGCTAGGGTCATCTGAATCAAGAGGGCAAAGGGCAGACCGCAGCCCAGCAACACCGGCACAGCACAAGCGCCCAACGCTCCCCACGCCCGCCAGCCTGTGAGGTGATACGGCTGAAAGGGTTTGGCATGGCCGGCGTTTTGGTAATATTTGGCGCGGCGACGAGACCAGCGTTCGAGGGCAATCAGGATCAAGATAAAGCCGAGGAGGACGGCGGCCAGTTGGGCGGCGGCGGTGCGTTCCCCCATGCCGAGCCAGGTGCGATAAATTCCCGTGGTGAAGGTGGTGATCCCAAAAAATTCCACGGTGCCGAAGTCGTTGAGGGTTTCCATCAGGACGAGGGCAAGGCCGGCGGCGAGGGAAGGACGGGCGAGGGGAAGGGCAACACGCCAAAATCCCCGCCAGGGGTTACAACCCAGGGAGCGACTGGCTTCGAGGGTGCAGGTGCATTGTTCTAAAAAGGCGACGCGGGCGAGGAGGTAAACGTAGGGATACAGCACGAGGACGAGGAGCGCGATCGCCCCTCCCATTGACCGTACATCGGGAAACCAATAGTCCTGAATCGTTTGCCAGCCGAAGGTTTGCCGTAATGCGGTTTGGATTGGCCCGTAATATTCCAGCAGTTCGGTATAGAGATAGGCCAGCAGATAGGCCGGAGCTGCTAGGGGCAAGAGCAAGAGCCATTCCAGCCAGCGGCTCCCCGGAAAGCGGCACATGGTCACGAGCCACGCCGCCCCTGTCCCCACCATCAGCACCCCCAACCCCACCCCCACCATCAGCACGAGGGAGTTGATAATATAATCCTGCAAAACTGTGGCAACAAGGTGCTGCCAGATCTCACCGGAGTCGCTGAAAATGCTGCTGATCACCGCCAGAATCGGGATCGAAATCAGGAGGGCGATCGCCGCCACGAGTAACGTCCAGCCACTGGTTAAGGTAACGATCGGGAGATGAGCCACAGCATCCTGAAGGGCTTTCTGGGTGCGACGAGGAAAGGACAAACTAGACAAGGCGCGGACAACTCCAATGACTTAAGGGAACTTAATGAAAATTACTCGCAATAATTGCTCTAAAATCATAGTACAATCCTTCAACCGAGACCAAAGTTTTTGGAATTCCTTAACTCCCCTAGCTCAATCCCTCCCCTGTATTCCGTCTAGATAGCTCACCCTGAATGCCGCCACCAACGGTGCTAGGGTACAATTCACCTTTGATCTACGCCTTTTGTGATGTCTGACCCGTCGATTACCCTTGCTGTTGAGAAACTTGCTAAGCACTTTGCCAATACTCGCCAAGCGGCAGTGTCTGAGGTGTCATTCCACCTGCGCCAAGGGGATATTTTGACGTTGCTCGGGCCGTCAGGCTGCGGTAAAACCACGTTATTGCGCTTGATTGCCGGGTTTGAAGAGCCGGATTATGGCACGGTGATGATTGATGGGCGTTATGTGGTGGGAGAAGGACGAGAGATTCCGCCAGAGAAGCGTGGCGTGGGCATGGTGTTTCAGGATTATGCCCTGTTTCCTCATTTGACGGTGGGGGAAAATATTGCGTTTGGGCTGCAAGGGTCGGGGAAGTTGACGAAAGCTACCCAGCAGCGGATCGGGGACGTGTTGCAGTTGGTGGGGCTTGAGGGATTGGGGCAACGGTATCCCTACCAATTGTCAGGGGGGCAGCAGCAGCGGGTGGCGTTGGCGCGGGCGTTGGCTCCCCGGCCGGCGTTGGTGCTGTTGGATGAACCCTTGAGTAATTTAGATGTGCAGGTACGATCGCACCTCCGCCAAGAATTGCGCCACATCCTCAAAGCGGCGGGCACATCGGCGATTTTCGTCACCCATGACCAAGAGGAAGCCCTCGCCATTTCCGATGCCGTGGGGGTCATGCAGCAGGGTCAGTTAGAACAGATTGACACGCCAGAAACGGTGTATTACCGACCGCGATCGCGCTTTGTGGCAGAATTTGTCACCCAAGCCAATTTTCTCCCCGCCCAGCGCCTCGCCGACGGTTGGGATACTGAAGTGGGACTGTTTGAGATCGCCACGGAACTAGAGGGCGATCGCGCCGAATTAATGATCCGCCAGGAGCAAATTCGCATCGCCCACGACCCCAACGGCAAGGGAGTGATTTGCGATCGGCAATTTTTGGGGCGCGAACAATCCTATCGTGTCGAACTCCCCTCCGGTCAGCGCCTCAATGTGCGCACCATGGCCCGCATTCCCTTCACCGTGGGCGATCGCGTCTCCCTCACCATCGACCCCTTCGCCCTCCAACTCTTCCCCGCCCATCCCTAACCCTGGTTGCCACCCTCAGCGAGGCTATGGACAAATCGGTGTCCCCCTGCCACAACTGCATGGTTTGGGGATCGCTCCCAATGCTCAATACAGCTTTGGGGCTATTTTTTCCCACTTCCTTAAAAATTGTTACATTAATTTATGTATTGACAAAAAATCCTGAACTTTTTCATCCATGTCACTCATTCCCCACCCTGGCCGACCATTAATCTGCCTCATCCCCCACCACCGATAACCCCTGCACCACCACCGACGGGGTGGCGACATTGCCTTGCCAAGTGCGATCGCACCCCAAACGCACATCCTGCCCCAAACTTTCGTAAACATTACCCGCCACCATCGTATCCTTGACCCGGCCCATGATCTTACCGTTGCGGACACGATAGCCTAAGTCCACATTCACCGAAAAATCCCCCGACAGATCCGCGCCCCCACCTAAAACCTGATCGACGATGAGGCCATCGGTGATCGTGTGGCGCAGTTGGGCGACGGTCATCGGGCCGGGGTCAATTAAGAGATTGACGAGATCGGGGCTGGGGTAGCGGCCCAGGTCGCTGCGAAAGCCGTTGCCGGTGCTAGGGAGGCCGAAGCGACGGCCTAGGGTGCGATCGCAATACATCTGGGTAAACACGCCCCCTTCCATTAGGGTTAGGGCTTGGGTGGGTGTGCCTTCGTCGTCCATGGGACAGTGACCAACGCCTTGGCAGGGATCTTGGCGAAGGGTCAAATTCGGCGCGAGAATGCGTTGGCCGTAGCGTTTGCTCCAGGGGGATGAGCCGTCGTGACAGGCTTTGGCGTTCATCGCATCGGCCACCACATCCCAGAGGAGGGAGGCGGCTTTGGGGGTGAAGAGGACGGGGACTTGGCCCGATGGGGCGGGGGCATGGTGTTGGGCCCAGGTGAGATGCTCCAGGATGGCGGCAAGGAGGTGATCCGGGTGGGGGAGGGTGTCGCTGTCGAGGTCGTCGTAGATGCCGAGAAAGTCCTCGCCCCGTACCCATTCCACGCCGATGGAGGTGCTGAGGCTGGTGGTGGTGTATTGACCGTGAAAGCCGTTGCTGGTGAGCAGCAGGACGGTATCGCGATCGCACTGGGCCGAGAAACTGCACAGCACGTCGGGATAGGTGTCGAGGACTTGGGTGATGGTGCGATCGCCGAGATCAATCAGGGCTTCACTGTCGATCCAAGTCCCGCGATCGCTAGGCGTAATCGGGGCCGAGTCGGGGAGTTCGATGGGTTCGCTGGGGTTGAGGTGGGCGATCGCGATCGCATTTTCCACCAACGGCTCCGGGTTCACTTCCCCATAGGCCACCGCTAAACCGGGTCGGCCCTCCATCCAGACCCGCACCGCCATCCCTGCCGATTCACTACTTTCCAGTTGTTTGAGGCGATTGGCTTCAAACACCACAGGGCGCGATCGCGAGGTGGAACTGTAGACCTCCACCCCTCCCGCCCCCAACCGTTGCGCCATCTCTAAAATCTGTTCGGCCCGTGCTAGCTCATTCATCTGCTGTTTGTCCTGCATCTATCCGCTTGTTCATGGTTCAGGCTGACGTTGCACCTCAATAGAGGTCATACCGGAGGAAGGTACAGGCGAGGGAGCCGTTATACACCGGAAACCGTTGACTGGCTTTGAGTCCCACCTGTTTACCGAGGGCCTTGGTAGTGAGGATGTAGGCTGTCCAGCCGGTGAATTGTTGTTTGAGGCGATCGCCCAACTGCCGATAAAACTCCACCAATTCGCTCTCGTTCCCCAAACGATGGCCATAGGGCGGATTGCAGATTAAAACCCCTGATTCACAGGGGGGTTTCATTTCGAGAATATCTTCAGTTTGAAATTCGATCAGGCGATCGAGGCCGCAATATTCCGCGTTGCTGTGGGCCTGTTGGAGGGTGCTGAGGTCGCGATCGCTGCCGATAATCGGGGCCGCGAGGCGATCGCGCTGTTGGGATTCCGCCTCTTGGCGCAGTTGTCGCCACAGATCCGCATCAAAATCCTGCCAGGTTTCAAAGCCAAATTGTGCCCGAAACAGGCCCGGTGCAATATTTAACGCCTTTAATCCCGCTTCGAGGGGAATCGTCCCCGACCCACAACAGGGGTCATAGAGGGGGCGATCGCCCTCCCAGCCAATCTGCGCCAACAGTGCCGCCGCCAGGGTTTCCTTCAATGGCGCAGTGCCCACCGCCGGCCGATAGCCCCGCCGATGCAAGCTACTCCCGGAACTGTCGAGACTGAGTACCCCGGTGTAGTTGTGAATGTGGAGATTGAGGCGCAGATCCGGCTGTTGCGCATCCACATCGGAGCGACGGCCCCCCCGTTGGCGTTGTTGATCGACGATCGCATTCTTCACCTGAAGGGCGGTGAAATGGGTGTGATTGAGGGCAGCATTACTGCCGGTGCAGTCCACGGCCAAGGTGTGGGCAGGGGTCAGGTAATCGCGCCAGTCTAGTTTCTGCACATCACGATAGAGGTCTTCGGCGCTGCGACAGGACACCTCCGCAATCGGCATCAAGACCCGAAACACCGTCCGCGCCCACAGATTCACCCGATAAAGCATGGCGCGATCGCCCCAAAACTCCACCCCCGTAAATTGGGTCGAAACCTGCTCGGCCCCTAAGGCTTCTAATTCCTGCGCCGCCAAAGGCTCTAGACCCCGCGCCACCGTCGCAAAATATCGCTGCATCGTCATCTCATCTCGTGATCCCATAGGCCAGATATAGCACTACGCTGCACCATTGCAGCAGGATGGGCGGCCAACTCATCTAAAATTTCATCAAAAACTCCTTGTGGAAACCCCCACCTCGCACCGCAGGTGGGGGAGGAAACAAGCGTCAGGCAGCGGGGTTAAATGCCCCACTGACTGACAATCTCTGCGGGCAACTGACCAAAATACCCGTGGCGCGATAGAGTAGCTCAACCTTGGCAGCACTAAACTGTCCAATACGCTTCCAAGTGAACTCAGAAACAGAAACTTGCCGAGTCGTATCCCCACTCACATAGCCCACCGAGACGCGACCTGCCATCTCAGCCCGCACTAGATCGCCCTTCCGGAATCCATGGCGGGTTACTGTGCCCCCATATTTGCGGCGTAGACCCTTTTTACGGGGAACCATGAGGTGCAGTTGCCTGCGACTGATGGGTGGCCGTTTAATCACCACAAATGGGGCAGATGTGAGCTTAACCTCTCCAAACCAAAGATAACCGTGACTGCGTTTCCGGTGGAAGGGACGATACTCGATGAAGTATCCACAGGCTAAAGCGATACCATCTACCGCATGGGTTTGGGGAATTTGTTCTGCTTTGTCCTGAGACTTCTTTAATCCCAAAGCAGAGCGAAGTTGAGCGGTGCCATTGCCATCCTGCTGCCACCCGTAGCGAGTGTAGACGGGGGCAATTTGCTCCATTTTCTCAATGGCGTAGGCTTGCCCCACCATGACCGGAGAGAAACCTTGCCCAGATTTTGCTCCCTTTCGACCTGAGGTTAAGTCCACGTCGGCGCGAACTTTCTCGTAGCCAATGGTGGCAATGGGGAATAGTTGGGACAACTCCTGAACAACTCGAAACTCTAGGTCTCGGTTGGCTCGGATACTGGGGGGCACTTTCTGCTGTTTACGGTTGTTAAATCGCTTTTGGCGATGATTTCGTAGCTGAAAGGGTAACTCTCGATTAATCCGCCGACTGCGGCGAGAACGCCGTAGCATTCTGCGATGATCCATCCGTTCACGCACCCTGGGGTAGGGGAGTTCTAGGTGGGACTGGAATAATGTCGCTTGAGCGGATTGAACGGCAATCCCTGAATAGAGTTTGCCGGGATCGACCCCGACCACGATGGGCTGGGTATTGCGACCCGATGGCTCCGCTTTCAGGCGCACTACCTTAATCCGTAGATTGGTTTTCACCCATTGGGCCTTGCCCTGCGCTACCCACCGTTGAGCGCGACTACTCTTGGTGGGCATGGCAGGAGTACCATCAGGGTTTTGGGCTGGGATGCGTTGCATGGAAGATAATTCCAAAACTATAGGTCTCTTCAGCCAGTGAGTACGGTGTTTCTGGGCTGAACCCACTCCCTGAGATTCCAGGGCCTTACAAATAATCCGATTTAGAGAAGCAACCGGAAGTGTTGCCGTACTAACCTTGGTGGCCTATTCGCAGCTACGACCGGGTTATCTCCGGTCACTCCCCCACCTCGGCGGATGCCAGGTGGGGGTCATTGAACTGTCCGGCTCTGTACATCGATAATCCTCAATCCTCCCCTGAGTATTGTGGGGTTAATTGAACCATCTTTTTAGCTGCGCCTGAGCTTGGGCTTTATGCTCATCCTTGATATGAACAGCAACAGTCGCGATCGCCAAACCCAAAGCACCAAAATCATCACTGTAGCCCGTCACTGGAATGAAATCAGGGATAGCGTCTAACGGGAAAATGAAATACCCCAGAGCACTGATAATGATGCCCTTTGCCCAGGCAGGAGTATCAGAATCTCGCGAACAGTAGTAAAGCGTTAGGGCCTGTAAAATAACTGCTTTTCCGGCTGCCGTCGCACTTTGCTTAATCTTTTTCCAGAACGACGTTTCATGATTACCATCACTATGATGGTGTGGATCAGAACTGGGCATTAGCTGTTATCTCCTCATCATGAAAATGTGCCTGAAATGCATGGTTGCAACGGGTTGAGCAGACCTTATTTTAAACAATTCATAATCGTTCTGCTCGCTACCTCAGCGAGCAATTTTACCGAGGGCAGGATGTGGTGGATTGACCCATTGCCCCCGGTTGGCGGCTGACGGTGGATAATAGGATGCTAGATTAACTCTGAACCCTGTGGAATGGGAGTTATTCAGGGTGAGACGGCATGGCTAATGTTTATCGCTATTATGAGATTCTCGAACTGCGTCCGGGGGCATCGGCGAAGGCGATTAAACAGGCCTATCGGCGGTTGGTGAAGCAGTGGCATCCCGATCGTTTTGCGATCGCAACGGGCACAGAACAGGCCGAAGCCGAGCAGCGGATTAAAGCGATTAACGAAGCCTACGCCTACCTCAAAGATCATCGGGTATCGGGGCAGCCGTTGGGGGATGAGGTGGCCCCCCGCAGCAAGGTGGAAAATGAGGCGGAATGGTACTACATCAAAGGGGTAGAAAAAGCGAAGCAGGAACGCTACAGCGATGCGATCGCTGACTTTTCCCAAGCTATTTTTTTACAGCCGGACTATCTGGCGGCCTATAAATATCGGGCGTTGGTCTATGCAGTGACAGGAAAAGATCGCCGGGCCAATGCCGATCTGCGCCGCGTGGCTCAACTGAAAAAACGCAGTCAAGCCCCCACCCCATCGCCCACCTCAGCGGCAACAGGGCGGACTCGTCCCCCGGCGGTGGCCTGGTCCTGTGCCGGAACCCTGCGCCAACATCGGGCGGGGGTGACGGGGTTGGCGTTGAGTCCCGATGGGCGCTATTTGGTGAGCAGCAGCAATGACGCGACGGTGCGAATGTGGCAGTTGAGTACGGGGCGATCGCTGCGGACCTTAACCGGCCATACGGGGCAGGTTCATTGTGTGGCGGTGAGTCCTGACGGGCGGTGGATTGCCAGCGGAGGGAGCGATCGCACCGTGCGCCTTTGGAATCTCCAAAATGGCCGGTTAGTCCGAACCTTGGGGGGCTGGTTTGGGGGACATAGCCAGGGGGTGTTTGCGATCGCCTTTCATCCCGACCGCAAACGCCTTGTCAGTGGCAGCGCCGATCAAACCGTGCGCCTCTGGGCGATCAGCAGCGGCAAAGAATTACGCACCTTAACGGGGTATTCCCACACCATTAACGCCGTCGCCATCAGTCCCGATGGCCTCACCTTGGTGAGCAGCAGCCTCGAAAAGTCCCTGAAAATTCGCCAGATGGGGACGGGGCGACTGTTGCGGGCGTTGCGGCAAGAGTATCGAATGACGGATTTGCTGTTTAATGCCGACGGGTCGCGTCTGTTCATTGCGGGGTCAGATCAGCAAATTCGGGTCTGGGATGTGGCCCTGGGTATGGTGATTCAAACCTATACGGGCCACGCAACACCCATCAGCGCCCTCACCCTCAGCACCGATGATCAATTTCTGGTCAGTGGCAGCGAAGACGGCATGATCAAGGTGTGGTCAGTGGCAACGGGTCAGGCTGACGATACGATCCATGGGCACAGCGATCGCATCACCGGCCTCGTGCTCAGTCCCGACGGGAACACCCTCGCCAGCAGCAGCCTCGATCACACGATTAAACTCTGGTGGCGTTCCGGCTCCTAGGGGGTGAGCTAAAACGGCCACCACTGCCGCCAGCGGGGGACGGGGTGATGCTGATGCCAGCGGGTGAGGAGTTCGGCGATCGCCTCGGAAAAACTCGGTTGGGGAAAGAGATGGCTGGGTAAATCATCCAGGGTTAGCCGCTGGGCGAGGGCAAGGGCAAAAACAGCGATCGCCTCCGATGCCGCCGACCCCAACACCGCCGCCCCCAACAGTTCCCCCGACGGCAACACCACCACCCGACAGAGTCCCGTGGTGGTTCCCCGCAGGGCCGCGCTGGCGCTGTCTTTGATATAGGTCTGATGGCAGAGTACCGCTTCGCCATAGTGGGCGCGGGCTTGAACCACCGTTAACCCCACCCGCGCAAAGGCTGGGTCTGTGTGGAGAATGATCGGGATGGTGCGGTAGTCCATCGCGCGGCGGTGACGCTTGAGGGCATGGTGGACGGCTTGGGTAGCTTCGGCTTGGGCGAGGTGGGGGAGGTCGTAGCCGCCTAAGCCTGCGCCGATGCCATAGATGCGGGGATGGTGGGTCTGGAGGGTTGCCGTGACGGGAATGCCGTGGGGGTGGACGGTGACTTGGACGCGATCGAGGTGTAGCCCGCTCTGTTCCGGTTGGGGGCGATCGAGCCAGAGCAGCGCATCGGTGGCGAGGGCCTGTTCCGGGAGTTGGAGCCAAGTTTGCCCGTCGAGGACTTTGAGTTGCTGAATGGGGCTGTGGGGGAGTACGGTCACGCCGCTGCCGTCGAGGATGGCCTGAATCCGTTGGACGAGGCTGGGGTCTTCGTGGGGCAGGAGGCGATCGCGACAAATCAAGGTGATCTGGCTGCCCAGCCGCTGCAAACTTTGGGCCAGTTCCACCGCATCGAGTTGATGCCCCACGATCGCCAGCTGTGCAGGCAGTTGAGGCAGGGTTAACAGTTGATCCACCGTCAACACATTCAGCCCAGCTAATTCCGGACGGGCGGTGGTGGTTTCCAAGGCAAGAAGATAGGCCCGCGATCGCAGCACCCGTTCCCCCACCTGCAACCCCAGGGCCGGTTCCGTGACAAACTCCGCCATCCCCGCCACCCAATCCACCCCCGCCATCCCCAACACCGCCGGACTCCATTGCTCCGTAATCGCCGCCACGCCCCCTTGAATCTGGGCAGTGATCGCGGGCCAATCCACGGCCGCCCATTCTGTTCTCTGTTGAGAACTCCAGTAGCGCAGGCCGTAGCGGATATAGGGGGCGATCGCCGGTGGTAGATTGTGATTCACCAGGGCGACGCGGGCCCCTTGTTGGGTGGCTTCGAGGGCAGCAGCGACACCAGCGGGCGTATGGCCCACAATAACCAAATCGTAATCAAACGCCATTAGCAATCATCGGGCGAAAGGGCGGTAACAGTGGTGTGCAACGCGGTGATCAGGCGTTGGTTTTCGGCCGGAGTGCGAACGGCAACGCGGAAGTAGCGATCGCCCAATTCCGGAAAACTGAGGCAATCCCGAATCAAAATTTTAGCGGTTTTGAGGAGATGGAGTTGGAGGCGATCGCTGGGAATCTCCGTCCGCACCAGGAGAAAATTCGCCGCCCCCGGTTGCGGTTCTAGACCCGGAATTTGGGCTAACCCCTCGGCCAACGCTTGGCGAGCGGGGGGGAGCCAAGCCCAGGTTTGCTGTTGAAAGTCGTAGTCCTGCAAAATCTCCACCCCCACTGCCGCCGCTAACCCATTCACCGCCCAGGGGTCGCGCCGGTCTTGCCAAATCCGAATCCGATCCGGATGGGCGATCGCATAGCCCAACCGCAGCCCCGGCAAACTATAAAACTTCGTCAGCGATCGTAAAATCACCACCTGGGGCCAAGCCGCCACCTGATCAATCAAACTTTCTTGCTGGGACGGCGGCAGAAAATCCATAAATGCCTCATCGACGATCGCCAACTGACTGCGGGCAATCCACGGCACAATTGCCCCTAGGGGCCAGAGTTTCCCCGTCGGATTGTGGGGATTATTGAGCAGCAGCCCGGACAGATCAGCGGGCAACTCTGGCTCTTGAGGATGCGCCGGATCGAGGGGTAACGGCACGTCCCGCACTGAAATTTGGAACGCCCGGAGGGCACGGCGATAATCCGCAAAGGCAGGGGTAAATAGGGTCGTGGTTTCGGTGTGGGCGGCAAGATCCCAGGCGGCCCAGGTCAGGAGTTCTGCCGCACCATTGCCCGGTAAAATCCAATCGGGATCGATATTGTGGTGGCGGGCGATCGCATCCCGCAGGTGGGTGTAGTTGGGGTCGGGGTAATGGCTGAGGGTGGGGGTGCTGGCTTGGAGGGCGGCGATCGCACAGGGTGGCGGGCCGAGGGGGTTAATACTCGCCGAAAAATCTAAAAGCTCACGGCAGGAACAGTCAGCAACATCGGTTGCCCAAACTAGATTCCCGCCGTGAGTCGGTCGCGTCTTCATTAATACCGCGAAAAATAGCTCGCCAAGTTACGGAGCGACTTTTTCCTTGAACAATTTACCGGCAGAGAACGCCGGCACTTTGGTCGCGGGGATTTTCATCGGATCGCCGGTTTTGGGGTTGCGACCTTCGCGCTCTTTGCGATCGCGAGGCTCAAAGGAACCAAAACCCACCAATGTCACTTTTTCGCCATTGGACACCGCTTCCATAATGGCTTCAACGGTAGCACTGATGACCCGATCCACATCTTTCTTGGTCACGCTGGTTTTTTCGTGAACCTGATCGACAAGTTCGCCTTTATTCATTACAAAATCTCCTTGCTGGATTGGCGCTCTCAAATTATAGAGAACAAGTTCAATTCACCCTGGACTTCAGCTTAAAATTGCTGAAAGCCTCATCGGGTCGTAATTTTACTGACTCATTCTAAGCGTTGTCTAGTCATTGTGGATCGCTGAAAGCCCCATTTTCCCAAGGTTTTTAATATTTCTTTGGGGTCGCGGGGCGCAAGTTAGGCAATCCTTGGGGCAACTCAAATCACTGAAACTCCACCGCTGTAAAGGCTTCAGCCTTTTTTACTCAAAAACTATCGTCGCTTTCCCGCGTCGGCCATCGGCAAAAACCTGTCTGTGTCGTGGCTGTTTGCAACACCATTTCGATAAAGAAAGGTTAAGACTTGCCGCGATCGCAGGCCCCTCCCTAGGATTTACCCAGCCATGGCCCTTCCCAACTCAGGTTAAACTAGTAGTCTATATCGTTAGGTTTAAAAGTCACTCATGCCTCCCCGTTGGCCCCGCAAACCCGATCGCGCAACTGACCCGGCCTATCGTCGTCTGGACGATCGCATGACCTTCGCGGTGCATGTAGCAGGGTTTCTAGCCTGCAATTCCGGCATTTGGTTTTTTTATGAACTCAAACAGGCGGCCTGGCCGTGGGCGAAATGGGTCACCGGGATTTGGGCCGTTCTGCTCCTGGTTCATTTCATTTACATTACAGCGATCGCTGATTACTCCCTAAACTCCGATGGCTAACCCCAATCCCACCGAAGCAATTGAAGCGATCGCCAGTGCGATCGGCAGTGTAGTCTACATTGACGTTGCCAAATGGCATCTCTACCTCAACGACGCGAAACTCCATACCCTTGTGGCCCAGCGTCTCTATCCCCTCTTGGTTGACAATGACATCAGTGAAGACCGTGTCCTTGAAGTGTTACGGCAAATTCCGGTCAAAGTTGGCGGGGGTAAGCGAGAACTACCGCTCCTCGAACTGTTGCCGATGCATTGTCAAGTTGACTTGATGGATGTCTTAGAAGAACTCCAGCATCAGCTCTAGGTCAGAGGATAAACATCAGGGCCGGAGGTCTGGCCAATCGGAGTGAGCCACACAAAACCCCACATCGGGAAAGGGAATTATGAGCGATCGCATCTTAGCTGAACTCTCCAAGGATGAACTGATTCAAGAAGTCGAGCGTCTGCAACAGGAATCCGAACACCTGCAAAAAGTTAAACTCGCCTTTGATGCTCAAGACCAACTGGTGCGATCGCTCGTCTCCATGGGACGCGCCGCCACCGGCCGCCTCATGTTGCGCTCCATGCTGCTCCAAACCATTAAAGTCTCCGTCAAGCTCACCTTCGCCGAAGAAAGTAGCCTCTTTCTCCTCGACACCAACGGCGCTGTCACCGAAAGCATCCTCGCCAGAGGAGCCACCATTCGAGAACAACGGGACGACCTGATCGGCAAAGTCCTCGATCAAGGACTCGCCGGCTGGGTTGTCCAACATCGCCAAACTGGCCGCATCGACGACACCCGCACCGATGACCGCTGGATGACCCTACCCAACCAGCCCTACACCGTCGGCTCCGCCCTTTGTGTCCCCATCCTGCGCGGTAAAGTGCTCCTCGGCCTGCTCACCCTCACCCACCCCAAACCCCGCCACTTCACCCCCCAACTGGCGGAACTGATGGAGATGTGCGCCACTCAGATGGCCCTCGCCCTCGATAATGCTCGGCTCTACATGCTTGAACATCAAAAGCAAGAAGCCACCAAGCAAGAAGCCAACACCAATCCAGACGAAAACACCACCGATCTTTCCCAAGTCGGAATTTTTATCATCTCCGATACCGGCAAGTTTCTCTATGCCAATCCCCGCGTCGCTCAAATTTTTGGCTATGAATTTGGCGAATTAGTAATCCTAGAATCAATTCTCAAACTCGTGTCCACCACCCATTATCGTGAAGTGGCAGAGCAGATGCAGCAATGCTTCCAAGGCTTTAACCCGATTCTGTCCTGTCAATTTCAAGGGCAACGCAAGGATCGCCGCGTCGTCGGGGTGGATGTCTACGGAACTCGTACAAAATTTTACGGGAAGTATGTGATCATCGGTGTGCTCAGTTTGACCTAGTGCGGTGGATGCCTTGGTGCTAGGGGGTTGAGGGGGGGAATCCTAGGGCGATCGCGCCAACCAATAGGTCATCATCTCCCCGCGCCCCTTCACCAACACAGTGCCACGGGGTTCGATCAAAAACTGATCCTGGAACGGCTTCAAGTGTTCGTAGGTGGTTTGGGTGACTTGAACGCGGTTCGGTTCCCCCTGAGACTCCATCCGCGAGGCCACATTCACCGTGTCCCCCCACATGTCATAGCCAAACTTACTCACCCCAATCACCCCCGCCACCACAGACCCCGTATTGATGCCGATCCGCAGGGCAAACTGTTTCCCGGTTTCTGCGTTGAATTGCTTGATGTAGTCCAAAAGCTCCAACGCCATCCGAGCGACGCGGGGCGCATGATCATCGCAGGGATAGGGCAGCCCCGACACCGCCATATAGGCATCCCCAATGGTTTTGATTTTTTCGAGGCCGTGACGGGCGGCAATATAGTCAAAATCGGAAAAAATCGTGTTGAGAATTTCCACGAGTTCCGTTGAGGAGAGTTCTGTTGAAAGTTCGGTGAAGTTAACCAGATCGGCAAATAACACCGTGACGCTGTCGAAATAGTCAGCGATCGTGCTTTCTTGATTTTTGAGGCGTTGGGCGATCGGGGCGGGCAGAATGTTGAGCAAGAGGGTTTCGGAACGTTCTTGTTCTTGGCGGAGGGCAGTTTCGGCTAGCTTACTGGCGGTGATATCCCGCGCCACCCAGAGCACGAGTTCGCCGGATAAGGGGGAAATATTCGCCGAAAACCACCGTTGCCCGGAGGCTAGGGACATTTCATATTCAACGTTGATGGTTTCTTGGCTATCGAGAATCCCTTGGATGGTGTTGAGGTAGTGGTCTACCTCTGCTGCCGGGATGATATCCCTAAGATTGGGGGTGGTGTGGGGAGGGTCGAACCGGAGGCGGCTGTGATCGAATTTGGTGGGGGCAACTTTGTGGCAGAGTCCCTCACGATCAAAGACGAGGATCATGTCATTCATGGCGGCAAACAGGGCCATGAGTTCGGCTTCGGAGGCTTGGAGGGCTTCTTCGATCAGGATGCGATCGCGAATTTCCTGTTCCAACCGCTGATTTTGCGACTCCAACGTCCGCCGCAACCGCAACAAATCCAATTGATGCTCCACCCGCACCAACACTTCCGCAAATTGAAACGGTTTCGGAATATAGTCAGCCGCCCCCACCCCAAAAGCCTTCACCTTATCCACCACATCATTGAGGGCACTAATAAAAATAATCGGAATATGCTGTGTGATCCCAT
The DNA here is from genome assembly GCF_001890765.1 of Spirulina major PCC 6313. NCBI lineage: Bacteria > Bacillati > Cyanobacteriota > Cyanophyceae > Spirulinales > Spirulinaceae > Spirulina > Spirulina major. The sequence continues at coordinate 1,843,370 of NZ_KV878783.1, forward strand.
TCTCCTTCAAGCGTTGGCACACCTCATAGCCATCCATCCGGGGCATATTAATATCGAGCAACACCAAATCCGGCGGTGACACTTGAGCCGCCTTCAGGGCCATTTCACCACTGAGGACACTCCGCACCTTGTATCCTTTGCGGGTCAGCAAGGACGACAGTAAACGCAAGTTGTGGGGCGTATCGTCCACCACAAGGATATCGGCCGGAAGATCAGATTCAGATAAGGGGAGCGGAGTAAGTTCAGCCATCAATGGAGATGAAAGGGACGTGTTCCTGAACAATCGTCGAGAAAAAGCATTGCGGGAAACACAGTGAAATCACACAGATCAAGATTCAGACCATCCACCCTCCTTTATTGTACGAGGTGATTTAGATCACATTCAGGATGATCTGTCTGGATTATTTAGGAATTTTTGGCGGCATCATAGTGAACGATACGATTGCGCCCAGCGGATTTGGCTAAATACAGTGCTTCATCGGCTTGGGCAATAAGTGCGGTGGGTTCCTTCGCTGCGGTGAAATCGATGCAGGCAATCCCTAAGCTAACGGTCACCGTGTCTTGAATTGTAGATTTTTGGTGGGGAATCGCGGCCATGTTGACATGGCTTTGAATCGCTTGGGCAACGGACTGCGCTAGATCACGGTCCGCCTGGGGCAAAATCACCCCAAACTCTTCCCCGCCATAGCGAGCGAGGAGGGCATGGGGAGGAGCAATGGTATCAATGGCCTTTTGGGTTGCTTGGACAAGGCGTTGGAGGCAGCGATCGCCCTCCAAATGCCCGTAATGATCATTAAACGCCTTAAAAAAATCCACATCATAGAGAATCAGTGCAATAGATCCCGCATCCGTCAACAGAATCCACCAACGCTGCAAATATTCATCAAAGTGGCGACGGTTAGACGTGCCGGTCAATCCATCTTGGTTCGCCAACCCTTGCAGCTTTTCATTGGCCATTTGCAACGCCGTTTCCACCTTGACCCGCTCTTGAATTTCCAGTTGCAATTGTTGATTGCGCATTTGCAATTGTTTTTGCAGCAGACAGATTTTAAGCTGATTTTCCACCCGCGCTAGCACCTCAGCCCATTGAAAAGGCTTGGTAATGTAGTCAACTCCCCCCACTTCAAACGCTTTAACTTTATCCGTGACCTCATTAAACGCACTAATGAAAATGACCGGGACATCTTGCGTGAGAGCATCGGATTTTAGGGATTGGCAGACTTCATACCCATTCATTTGGGGCATGCTGATATCGAGCAAAATTAAGTCGGGTATGGCGGAACGGGCAGCCCGCAAACCGATTTCACCATTAATCACACCCCGCACGTCATATCCATGATTGGTCAGCAAGGTAGAAAGTAAGCGCACATTATTGGGCGTGTCATCAATGATCAGAATATTGCCCTTTACTGGTTCTGAGGGTTGGCTCATAGGGAATTGACAGACAAGGTTTGCGTAGAAACACCATCGGGGCAATAGATGGTTACTAGACACAATATCTCAATCCATTGACTCTCAGCAGCTATCTTTAAGCAGAAACTCGCGATCGCATTCCGCCGATATAGCAAATCCCCGATCAAGATTATGATGATTGGGGATTCACTGTTTAGAGATGTGGATACAGATTGTGCAGGAAAATTGGCTTAACCTTCCTTCAGCCAGCTAAACATGGCGCGGAGATCTTTACCCACTTCCTCAATGACATGCTCGGCTTCTTGGCGACGCATGGCGGTGAAGCCAGGGCGGCCCGCTTGGTTTTCGAGGACAAATTCACGGGCAAATTGGCCGCTTTGGATTTCTTTGAGGATTTGGCGCATTTCAGCGCGGGTCTCGTCGGTGACGATGCGCGGGCCACGGGTGAGGTCGCCATATTCTGCGGTGTTGGAGATGCTGTCGCGCATATTAGCCAAGCCGCCTTCCACAATCAGATCCACAATGAGCTTCACTTCATGGAGACATTCAAAGTAGGCGAGTTCAGGCTGATAACCCGCATCAACGAGGGTTTGGAAGCCGGATTTAATTAAGGCACTCAATCCCCCGCAGAGGACCACTTGCTCACCGAAGAGGTCGGTTTCGGTTTCTTCCCGGAAGCTGGTTTCAAGGATGCCGGCGCGAGTGCCACCGATGCCTTTAGCGTAGGCCATGGCGCGATCGCGTGCTTGCCCCGACGCATCTTGATACACCGCAAACAGAGCGGGCACGCCTTCCCCTTGGGTATAGGTGCGGCGGACTAAATGCCCTGGCCCTTTCGGAGCCACCATCACCACATCCACATCGCTGGGGGGAACCACTTGACCGAAGTGAATATTAAAGCCGTGGGCGAAGAGCAACACTTTACCAGCGCTTAGGTGCGGGGCAATTTCTGTGGTGTAGACGGCCTTTTGAACTTCATCGGGCAACAGGATCATGATCAGATCGGCAGCTTTGGCAGCATCAGCCACTGAATGCACGGCCAAGCCTGCATCTTTGGCTTTGGCGGCCGAGGAACTGCCTTCGTACAGACCCACCACCACATTCACTCCACTTTCTTTGAGGTTGAGGGCATGGGCATGACCTTGGGAACCATAGCCAATGATGGCGACGGTTTTGCCGTTGAGAAGGTCTAAATTAGCGTCTTCATCATAGTACATACGAGCCATAAGGAAATCTCCTGAAGCATTAAATATAGTCAGACAGACTTGCTATTTTATCAGACGGCTGTACAGTCCTCCCCTTCTCGCGCCATGCTGAAGGGGCTAAATGGATGGGTGGAGTCGTCCGATCGCAGGGGGGAGCTTTTTTCGATGCGATCGCTATCCCCTCCCCCATGATTTCAGTGCGATCGCATCGCTCCCATCTCCCCCAACACCTCACCCAGCCCCATTCTCAAACTCTCCGGACAATTCGCCGTGACAAACATCACGCGTTGATATCACCAATATCACTAAGTATTAGTATTTAGATCAGGTTTAGGTGTGGGTAAGTTCACAGAGATCCAGAGGGCATATCACGGGATTTAGCCGCGAAACCAGTGAAGATAGAAACATCGAGAGCAAAACCGTTTAAGACCATGCCGTACGACCTTCAACTCATCCCCGGTGCAATCTTCGCCATCCTCGCAGACGTTGCCGAAACCCACACCTTAACGCTCAGCGATCGCTTCGGCTTAATGGCCGCCGTCATGGACGAACACCTCACCGAAGACGAGTGCCGTGCCATTAACCGCCTCCTCCGTGCCGTCCAACGCGGTCGCGTCTCCCTTGCCTAATTTTCGCACCTAACCCCCCATCGCTTCACAATCAAATCCCATGCTCTCACCTCAGCTCGGACCCCTCCGGGCTGATTTTTTAATTGCCCCGACTGTCCCATCAAAATACTGCCAACACCCAAAAAAATAGGGACATTCCTGAAGCGGAATATCCCTAATTCTCATTGCCAAGCGAAACGTTTTAGAGTGAGTTCACCCTAACGGTGATGAAAACCTAGGCTTTGGTGCTGCGCTTTTTCAGCCAGGTTCCCATGCCCACAGCCAAGCCTGCACCAATCATCGAGAAGGGTTCGGGCGTGCCGGTGCTGGGCTTTTCAGTTTGAGCCACTGCGATGGTCATGTGGGACAAGTCTTTACCATTTGCTGTGGCGAACTGACCGCCGAAAGAACCACCCGTCAGTTTTGCAGCATCAACCCCTTCAAAAGCGTAAGCATAGTAACCGGTGGCGGTTTTCACACTGACGACCACGTTACCGTAGAAGCTATCACCAAGAAGTGCAGACCAGGAACCACTGACGCTTTCATCAGCACTGACGCTACCACCATCATCAGATTTACCCAAGACTGACCAGTTCATGCCGCTGGTGTCGAAGCCGCTGAACAGGTCACCACTGCCGAGCTTGCTGAGGAGAGTACCTTTGTTGCCGGTATCATTACCTTCTTCCGCAGCACAGGTAGCGAAGGAGAAAATGTCGGTACTTACCGATCCAGAGGCGCAGTCGGCAAGAGCTTGTTGGGTATTATTCGGTCTAGCGGAGGCTTGGTCTGCGATCATGCCGATTGCTGCGGTACCAACCAAGGCGGAAATAGCTAGAGTAGAGATTAAGCGTTTCATTTTTTACCCTCCCACGAGTAACTAGGCGTTTTTAATGTTGTACTTGGCAGCGTTTTTAGCTTTTCCCCCGCTGCTCCTTCAGAATAACCTGATTGCCTAGGCGATTCAATAAAGTTCCCATGAAGATCTGTCGATTATTTGTAAAGAGTGGTCAAATGATTTTTAAACTGCCACGGTGAAATGTATTAAATAAATGGTCTATTTGGCTGGTGTTCTTACCAAGAGTCGAGCATTGTGAACCTTGATAAACAGGGTATTGCAGCACCATTGAAATTGAATTTCAAGCCATTTTCTAGACTGATTAAATACGTAAAAATACTTATTTTTTGTTGGGAGCAAAGTTGAGGTAGGTGCTTTTTGCGTAAAAACACGGATACATATTTTTTCATGCATTGTTTTGATTCCAGGCGATCGCTCTAGGGATCTATTGGGGAATCCGTGTTTACACGCAATCTTGAGGTTTAGGTACTCAAGATCATGGTGTGTTTTTCTAGGAATTACGGAGAAACGGGGAAGCTTGGTTCTTGAAGGCAACGGAGAGGCGTTTCGCGTTGGGTTGGGGTTAAGCCGCGCTGTTGAAGTAAGACCCCAAAGCCGCCGAGGCCGGTGGGATTGATCAGTTGATGCAGATGGCTGCGCCGTTGCAGGATTTGGGGGAGGGTGTAGCTGCCGTTGGAGAGGGCGGTGAGGCGATCGCCTAATCCCAACGCCATCAACATCATCGCCTGTGGGGTAAAGCCAAGGCGATGCAGTCCGGCAGCAGTGCCGTACTGTTCGAGGGCGGTGAAGTTGACATGGGCGGTGAGGTCTTGGCGGCCCAGGTTGACGTAGGGGTTGTTGTGGTGGCGGTGTTGGTAATAGGCTTGGAGCGTGCCTTGGTGGCGTTGGGGGTGGTAGTAGCGATCGCTGCTATAGCCGTAGTCAATGGTGAAGAGATAACCCTGATCCAGTTTTTGGCCAACGGTGTGCAGCCAACCAAGGGCGGCGAGATTCACCTCGGTACGGTAGCCGTCGGGATAGGTGGGGCCCGGTAGGGGAATCGCGAGATCTGCAAAATAGGTCTGAAGTTGCGGCGTTGAGAGCGGGCCAACGGTTTCCGTTAGACCGTCCGAGGTGGCATTAACATAGACCTCCTGAAGTTGGCCCCCTTGGATCACCACTTGATGCACGGGAAACGCATCGACCAGTTCATTAGAAAAACAACAGCCCCGAATTGAATCGGCGGGGATGTCGTCCCAAGTCTGCCAGGTGACGGGATGGGGGGCGAGTTTGGCCTGTTGGGTCTGACGTTTTTGGGGCGATCGCTCCACAATTTGATAATTCAGATGAGCGTAGAATTCCGGCTCTGATCCTTGGATCGCGTCAAGAATATGCAAGGCGGTATCGCCTTCACCGGCTCCCATTTCCAGGATGGTGAAAGGGTCGGGGCGGTGCAAAATTTCCCAACATTGGCGAAATTGCACGGCGAGGAGTTCACCAAAGTCGCGATCGCAACTGGCCGCTGTGAAAAAATCCCCCTCTGGGCCAATGGGGGCGGTGTTGTAATAGCCAAATTCGGGATGATACAGCACCGTATCCATATAATCGGCAAAGGTGAGGGGAGAGCGATCGCACAGCACCGCCAGTAGATCCGCAGTTGTCATGATGTCCTCAAGATTTTTATCCCTATCCTGATGCGGGGCGGGGCAAGTTGGCAATACGACGCGAAGCCGGGGGATGAATCGATGGGGAGCTATCAGCAGGTCATAAGGGGGTGTTAATGGCCCGGCAGGTTTAGGGGAAGGTGGATTAAACTGGGAAAAACTTTACGTCTGGAGTAGCCATGGTTAATCGCAAGGTGGTCGCGTTGGTGTTGGCGGTGTCGTTGGGCTTTGCGCCGCAGGGGGCGATGGCTCAGACGGTCAATCAACTTTTTGAGCAGGGCAATGCAGCCCAAGCGCAGGGTCGTTTTGCTGAAGCAGAGAGGGTGTTTCGGCAAGTGCTACAGGCCGAACCAAATAATACTGTCGCTCACTACAATCTCGGTCTTGCCCTGAGAAAGCAAGGAAACCTAACAGCAGCGATCGCATCCTACCGACGGGCGCTCCAAATTGACCCCAATAATGCTGCTGCTCACAACAATCTCGGTCTTGCCCTGTATCAGCAAGGGAACCTAACAGCAGCGATCGCCTCCTACCGACGGGCGCTCCAAATTGACCCTAACTATGCTTTTGCTCACTACAATCTCGGTCTTGCCCTGAAAGACCAAGGGAACCTAGAAGCAGCGATCGCCTCCTACCGACGGGCGCTCCAAATTGACCCTAACGATGCTTTTGCTCACAACAATCTCGGTAATGCCCTGAGTGACCAAGGAAAACTAGCAGAAGCGATCGCATCCTACCGACGGGCGCTCGAAATTGACCCTAACGATGCCATTGCTCACAACAATCTCGGTTTTGCCCTGAGTGACCAAGGAAAACTAGCAGAAGCGATCGCATCCTACCGACGGGCGCTCCAAATTGACCCTAACTATGCCATTGCTCACAACAATCTCGGTATTGCCCTGTCTGACCAAGGAAACCTAGAAGCAGCGATCGCCTCCTTCCAACGGGCGCTCCAAATTGACCTTAACTATACTGATGCTCACATTGGTCTCGGTAATGCCCTGTCTGAGCAAGGGAACCTAGAAGCAGCGATCGCCTCCTTCCAACGGGCGCTCCAAATTGATCCTAACTATGCCCTTGCTCACAACAATCTCGGTTTTGCCCTGTATACCCAAGGGAAACTTGATGAAGCGATCGCATCCTACCGACGGGCGCTCGAAATTGACCCTAATCACACTCGTGCTCGCAATAATCTTAGGAATGCGTTGAGAGACCAAAACAACTAGAAGCAGCGATCTCCGCCTGCTAACAGGTGATCCAACTCGACCGCACCACCTAAACTAGAGCCGAGGGATATACCACAACAGCGACGATGAGCGACTTTGCACAACAAAGCCTCAGTTGGCAATTCAGCCAATGGCAGCGGCAGATTGGGGAATGGTGGGACTGGCAAACCCGTCAGCTCAACGGCCCTGATGAAACGGACGTGGCCCAATGGCTGATGTCTCCCCCCTGGCAACTCCTGCGCCAGCTCATTTTTTGGGGAGGGTTAATCGCCCTCGGTCTTTGGAGCCTGTGGGTTGTGGGGCGAGGCCTTGCCCCCTACGTTAAATCATGGCGCACCCGCAATCAGCGCGATCGCACCACCGCCCCCTCATCCCTCCAGCACACCGCCGCCCAATGGCAAACCGAAGCCAAACAACAGTATCTCAAGGGTCACTATCGCCAAGCCTGTCTCTGTCTTTACTTGGGAATGCTCCAAATTCTCCACGATCGCCACATCGCCCCCCATCTCCCCAGCCGCACCGATGGCGAATATCGCCAGTTAATCCAAACCCTCCCCCGCCCTGACCCCTACTTCACCCTCTTGGTGATGCACCAAGGTCTAAAATTTGGGGATACACGCCCCACAGCGGCATTGTTCGATCGCTGTTGGCACGCTTATTCTGACCTCTCAACCCATTCATAAAGCAGCGTCACTTTTTCACCTGCACCCAATACACTCAAAAAAAATCTCCATTCACCCACGATGAATCATCTCCCCGATCACCTTCCCCCAGAGCGCGATCGCATCCTCGATACCCTCCGTCACTTTGCCCCCCACCTACACGAAAAATATGGTGTAACCCGCCTTGGCATTTTTGGATCAGTCGCTCGCAACGAAGCCACCGCCACCAGTGATATCGATATCGTGCTGGAATTAACAGAACCCGACCTGTTCACCATGGTGGATATCAAAACCGATCTCGAACACAGGTTTCAACGCTCTATCGACCTCATTCGCTATCGCCCCCGCATGAATCACTACCTCAAACGCAGAATCGATCGCGACGCAATTTACATCTGAATTGCCAATGTCTGACCCGACACTAATTTACGAAAAACTCCTACAAATTCATGAAGCGTTGCAACGGATCAATCGCCGATTCGCACAAATTTCACACCCTGATGACTTTCTAGACACCGATCGGGGTCAAGATTTGCTGGATGCGATCAGCATGATGTTGATTGCAATTGGTGAAAATCTAAAATGGCTGGATCGGGAAACGAATGGCAAAATTTTCGCCCCCTATCCACAAGTCAACTGGCGCGGTGCAAAGGGTGTGCGTGATGTTTTAGCGCATCGCTATTTTGATATTGATGCCGAAGAAATTTTCACACTGTGCCAAAAACAACTTCCCGAAATAATCAATGCAATTCAATCCATCCTCAACGACTATGAAGACTAACTCTGTCCGGCTAATCTCTATTTCACCCTTCTTGTCATGCACCAAGGCCTAAAATTTGGGGATACACGCCCCACAGCGGCATTGTTCGATCGCTGCTGGCATACTTACTCTGACCTCTCAACCCATTCATGATGCAGCGTTTACGACGGCACGGGCTGCGGGGGGTTTTCGGTGTGGTGGGATTGGTCTTTTTAATCAGTCTTGCGATCGCCCCCGCTCAAACCCCCCTCTATTCCGGCTCCACCTATACCCGTGGCCCCGAAGGCTACGGGGCTTGGTACGCTTGGGCCCAGGCAGAAGGCATGGATCTCCAACGCTGGCAACGGCCCGCTGCGGATTTTTCCGCTACTCACGCTGGTTCGCCCGGCCAAACCTTCCTGCAAATTTATCCCTCCCTCATCCCTGACCCTTCCCCCAGTCCAGAGCTAGCCGCCTGGATCAGCGCGGGCAATACCCTGGTGCAGGTGGGCGTTCGTCAGCCGGTCACCGCTGCCCCCTTCGAGAGTAAACCGAATACCCCGTGGGGGGCGGGTGAACTCGATACCCGCCGCCGTAAATTAGAAGCCACAGCGGGGATTTGGTCTGACCCTTATGGGGCGATCGCTTGGCGGGAATCGGTGGGTAATGGGGAAATGATTCGAGTCACAACCCCCTTTTTGGCGGCCAATGCCTACCAAGAGACGCGGGCCAATTTTCAACTGTTGGCCCATCTGGTGGTGCAGCCTCAAGATCCCCTCGGTACTGCGATTGATTTTCAGGCGCGGGCGGTGTGGGTGGATGAATATTTGCATGGTTATGAAGAGGAAGGCGCGATCGCAGCCGATCCTGACCGCGATACCCTCTGGGGTTATCTCGCCCAAACGGCCCTCGCGCCGCTAGCGATCCAAGGTGCGATCGCCACTCTGATCGCTCTCATCGCCCTCAATCGTCGCTTTGGAGCCGCCCAACCCCTCACCCCGCCCATGGAAAACAATAGCCAAGCCTATATCAACGCCCTCGCCTCAGTCCTCGCCAAAGCCGAACAGCATCACTTTGTCCTGCAACTGCTTAGTGCGGAAAAACAACGCCAATTACAACATCAGCTTGGCCTCGGCAGTACATTGCTGACCCCCGATGACCTGCGGGCGGCTTGGGTAGAACGGGGGCGATCGCTCCGTGACCTCAATCGCGTCCTCCATCTGCAAACGAAATCCCGCCTCAGCAAAGGGGAACTACAGCAATGGCTCCAACAGTGGGAGGCGATCATTACGAAAATAGTGCGGGAGTCTGAAAGGTGTTGACCAACGGTTTGCAGATCCAACCACCGCAGGGTTTCACCTAAATCTGTGAGAGTTTGAGTTTCGGGTGTAAGGTGTCCGAATCCGCACAAAACCATTCACCTCAGAACAGGTGTAGAGTTGCCCGATAGTATCTGTGATGGTTTGGCAGGGTGTGGTGTTCATAGGAACAGGTCAAGCTGGGTGGGTGGGGGAGTGTCCATCCTCCCATTATGGTGAATTTTCGCCTCTTGGCAGAATTGTTCCCAAACCCGCACCGGATCGGTGGCAGGGGCCGTGATGATGTGGTAGGAGAGAGCAACAATGATTGGGTTGTAGCTGCCTTTGAGGAACAGAGGATAACCAGCGGGGCTAAGGATTTCGACACGGAAACCTGACCGGGGCGATCGCTCTTGTGTCCAAGTAATATCACCATCGATCACTTTTTCAGGATCATTGATCAGGGTTTCAAATTCGGCTTGGGTGAGCATGATCGCCCTTTCCTATTGAACATTGAGATAGACGAATCTCAGTCAATTACAACACCTGAGCGCGGAGCCAAGCCACGGGTAAATAAAGCAACTTACGACCTTTGGGAACAAAGGCCCGCTTGTTAAATACGTCGTAATCGTTTTGCTCAATGACATTGAGAATGCCTTGGTAGAGCATCAACGCTGACCACACCGGCCACCGGGCATCGGGGTTTAAATCCCGAATGCCGTCTTCGGCACGACGATAGAATTCGCGGGCGCGGCGGATTTCAAACTTCATCAGCGATCGCCACCGCTCATCCACCACACTGTTAAACAAATCCTTTTCCGTGTAGTCAAAACGATGCAAATCCGCCAAGGGAAGATAGATCCGGCCCCGTCCAGTGTCCTCGCCCACATCCCGCAAAATATTCGTCAATTGGTTCGCAATCCCCAGATCCACCGCCGCTTCCAGGGTTTCAGAATGGTTCGCCAACTGCCACGGACTCGCCGAGGGTGGTTCTGAAAACCCCAACACCGGACTGGTCATCAACCCCACTGTCCCCGCCACGCGGTAACAGTAAAGCTTTAGCTCTTCAAAGGTGTCGTAGCGACTGCGGTAGAGATCCATCCGTTGACCTGCGATCATGTCGCGGAAGGGGTCAATGGGAATCGGAAAGCGTTCGAGGGTGTCCACCAGAGCCACATCCGCATCCTCTTGGGGATGGCCCGCAAAAACGGCTTCGAGGTGGTTTTCCCACGCATCCAAGGTTTCAGGGGTGGTGGTGTAGGCTTTAGGGCCATCGACGAGTTCATCCGTGCGGCGACACCATTCATAGATCGCCCAGATCGCTTGGCGCTTCTCTGGGGGCATCAACAACGTTCCCATATAGAACGTTTTGGAGTAGTGGGCGGTAATTTGCCGACAGTACTCATACGACTCTGCGGCAGAGACGAGGGTTTTCGGGGGGTGGTGGTGAGGTTTAGGCAGTTGCAGCATTCAATCCGGGCTGAAACGCGATGGGAGGGCAAGAATAAGCCATTAGGTTAGCATTGTCCCATTGGACTGGTGTCTTGAGTAGCCTAATTTAAGAGGTTACTAGGGCAGGGGGGGTTGGTGTGAACGAGGACGCATCGCGCTGAATGGCTTGGGCCGCTCGTTTACCGGACAAGACCGCGCCTTCCATACTGCCGAGAAACTCTTGCATGGTATAGCTTCCGGCGAGGTAGAAGTTGGCGATCGGGCTGCTTTGGTCGGGTCGGTAGGCTTGACAGCCGGGCACCGCTTTGTAAACAGAGCGGGGGGTTTTAACGACTTTGGATTTGAGCAGTTGGGCGGGGTTATCTCCCTCAAAGTGATGGGGGAAAAGCTTTTTCAGTTCAACGAGGGTGGCGGTGAGGATGTCCTCGTCGGATTTACTGATCCACTGGGCGGCGGGGGCAAGGACGAATTCGAGCATGGAGCGATCGCTCTCATACCCCCGGCAGGTGTTGCTCATATCCGCGTAGACGCTGAGGAGGTCTGAACGGGAAAAGAGCAGTTGGTCAATGTCGGTGAGTTTGCGGTCAAACCAGAGGTGAATGTTAATCACCGGCACGCCTTCGAGCTTGGCCAGTTTTTGGAAATAGTCAATTTCGCGCCAGGGTTGAGGAATTAGGGTTTTGAGGGGGTCAACGGAGAGGGCCGACACGTAGGCATCAGCGGTAATCACCCGATCCGGTGCGCCGTTGTGGCCCCGCATTACGAAGCTTTGCACCGTGTTGTCGGGGTTGAGGGTGATTTCCTTGAGGGAGGTGTTGAGGTGAACTTCTCCCCCCCGTGCGGTGATGTAGTCCACCATCGGCTGACAGAGGCGTTCGGTGGGGGAACCATCGAGGAAGGCGACTTTGGAGCCGTAGCGTTCTTGTAAGAAGCGATTGAGGGCGGTGAGGGGGACAGTGGCGGAGACTTCGTCGGGATTGATAAAGGTGAGGGCTTTGGAGGCGGCGATGAAAATATCGCTGTTTACTTTTTCATCGACCCCTTGGCGTTCGAGCCATTCGAGGAGGCTGTACTCGTCCATGTTTTCCACATATTGCTGACCCCGGACGATCGCTGGCCACAACCCCCAGGCGAAGCGGAGTTTTTGCTCCCAGGTGAGCATGTCATTGTTGCGGAGGATGGAGAGGATGACATTGATCGGGGCGGGGATGTCGGGCACGTCGAAGCGGGAATAGGTGCCGGGTTTTTCCGGTTGGTTAAAAATCAGGGTGTGGTCTTTCCATTGCAAGCGGTCTTCGATGCCGAGTTCGGCGAAGAGTTGCAGCATGTTGGGATAGGCTCCAAAAAACACATGGAGGCCGGTTTCGTACCAGTCCCCGTCTTCGTCTTGCCAGGCGGCGACGAGTCCCCCTAACACATCACGGCGTTCTAAGACGATGGGGGTATGACCCGCATCGACCAGATACTTGGCGCAGGCTAATCCTGCCAATCCGGCTCCGGCGATCGCAACTTGCATTGAAAAACTCTTAATCCTTAAGATTTGTTTACAATTTAGCTCTTTGGTTATTATACGTTGCGATTCGTTACATTATCGCGTTTTCAGCGACGATTGCGGCCGAAACCCAAATTTTAGGGTCTGGGAAGTTGGTCGGCTATAATCTCTAGCAAGCGAATATCTGTCCAGTCGCTCGCATCTACACAGTCTTAAACAGTCAGCAGTCTTGGTCTAGCGTGCTTGCTATTCCTCATGATTCAGGGATTTGAAAAATTCGAGAGGGTCAGCCAGGGTGGGAAGGAAGAGCATCTACCCATTTGGCTCAGGGTCGCATTGCATGGAATAAACGATAACGAGCAAACTATGATTCGTGACGGTGGGAGATTTTGGGCACGGCGACGCAAGGTTGCGATCGCAATCCTAACGCTGGGGTGCTGGGGGGCGATCGCTGCCCTCGCCCTCAGTGGTCTGGGCAATCGTGGGCGATGGAGTCAGGCGGCGGAAATTCAGAACACCGCCACCGCCGATGGGGATAATCTGCCCAGCGTCATCACCTCCAACTCCACCACCTTCACCGCCGAACCCGCTAAACTCGAACTGATTAAAACCGCCGATCGGGCTGCTGCTGAACCCGGTGATACTGCTGTGTATCGCTTGGTGTTGCGCAATACCGGCTCATCAACGGCGGATCAAATTGTCTTAACCGATCAACTGCCCTTGGGGATTAATTTTCTCCCGGCATCGGTGCAAACGGTTCTCACCCGTGACGGTCAAAATCAAGCTGTTACCCCCACGATCACGACCAATCAGCGGGAAGTGACGATCCGTTATCCCGAACTCAAAGCAGGCGAAACCCTGACCATCATCTACGCGGCAGTATTAACCCCCGATTCAATCCGTGGGACGGGGCGCAATGTGGCCCAAGAAGCACGGAGTAATGTGGCGAGCTATGTGATGGCGATTCGACCGGGGATTTTGTCGGACTGTGGCACGTTGATCGGGCGGGTGTTTGAGGATCTCAATTTTGATGGGGAACAGCAGCCGGGAGAACCGGGAATTCCCAATGCGGTGATTTTTCTGGACAACGGCAATCGGATTACGACTGATCCCGATGGTTTGTTTTCGATGGCGAATGTGTTGGCGGGCGATCGCATGGGAACCTTGGATGTAACCAGTGTTCCGGGCTATACGATCGCGCCGAATCGGTATTTTATTGAGCGTAATAGTTTAGCGCGGCTGGTGCGTCTTGAACCGGGTGGGTTGGCACGGATGAATTTTGGTGTGACACCTCTTGCAGAATCCGAAGGGTCATGAAGTCAACAAATCCGTCGATTAATCTCTCGCTCTTTTGCCTTACTTACACGCTGCCCGTGGTGATTCTGGGGGGTGCGATCGCACCGGCTCAGGCTCAAGACCATCCGCCTGCTGTGGAAAAATCTGCCGAGAAAACAATTTCCACGCCGCCCCCGCCCGCCCCGAAACCTCTTGCAGCACCACCTCCGCCTGCACCCGTTGCGGCCACTCCACCGCCGCCGCCGCCACCACCGGCCCCGAAACCCGTTGTGGCCACTCCACCGCCGCCGCCGCCACCCCCTGCCCCGAAACCCGTTGCGGCCACTCCACCGCCGCTACCCCCACCCCCGCCGCCACCCGTTGACCCGGTTGAAGCAACGCCCCCGCCCCCGCCTCAAGCGATCGCACCCACACCAGCGGCAAGCGTGATAAATCCGCCGCCCGTATCCATAGAAACGGCGGCAGAAGAAAGTACATCGGAGCGCGATCGCGCATCCGAAGCGATCGCCGCACCGACCCCAAGCCATGGGACTGCGACGGAGTCAACGGCACACCAGGCCCCTGATCCTCCGCCGATCACCCCTTCCTTCAACGCGGCTGCGACCGATCCGGAACCGGTGGCATCTTCTGCCCCTGATCCGGCAACGCTGCGCCCTGCCGCTGAATTAAACACGGCCCCGACGGTTGCGCCATGGGATGAAAGCCCCAGTGCTGCCGCGCTCCAATCCTCCACCCCTCAGCCTCCGGTTCCGGCCTGGATGGAGGTGAGTTTTTGGGGCGATCGCCTCATGGCAATGCCTGCTGATCTGAGTCCTAGCGAACGGCGAGAACTTGAAGCCTTGCGGGCTGAACTGGGGCCCTTGCTCAACGCTCCCGTTGCGTCAGAAGTTGCCCCAGCGTCAGAGTCAATTGCTCCGAGTGCCACGGCTTCGCGATCGCGTCTAGAGCACTCCCCGATCGCAACACAGCCAGAGCCAACGCCGGAAATGACCCCAGACTTTGAACTGATCCCCTTACAGTTTCCTTGGGCTAGGGCAAAGACCCCAGCGATTCCAGCCGCGACCCTCATGGAAGAATCCGCCCAGGAGTTAAATTCTGAAGCAGGAGAACAACCGATTGATGCGGGAGTGAGTGCGATCGCATCCGGCTTAATCGCTGCGGAAGCCTTCAGTTTCTGGCCCGCCAAAACCAAGACCAAGGAAATCACCCCCAATCCGGCAGAGGTAGATCGCGAATTTGAAATCACGATCCCCAGCCCTGATCCCGACGCGATCGACCCAAGCCCCCTAGATGGCCTTGATGCCGGTGATCCGATCCCGGTCAAGCCGTCACCGCTGAATCCTGACGCGAATGCCGATGGAGTGGGGGATCTGTTCCAGGGGTTGCAATTGGCCATTGTTGCCGTGGGCAATCCAATCATTCCCGCCGATGGTCGCTCAACCCTGCCCCTCGAAGGGACGATCACCACGGCCACAGGGGAACGCTTCACCGAGTCGCTCACGGTGACCCTGACGACGAGTGCGGGGGAATTTTTGGGCGGTGATTTTGATGAGGATGCGCCGGGGTTTCAAGTGGAAGCCGTGGACGGCAATTTTAAGGCGTTGCTGCGTTCGACCTTGGAAACGCAACGGGTGCAAATCCGGGCGGCCGTGTTGGATCTCGTCGAGCAGTTGGGCGGCGAAACGGAGCGAGATCGCACCTCGGCCGAATTACCGCTCGTGCCTGACTCAGAGTCCCCAGTCCTCGAAGCCTATACCCAAGCCCAATTCACCACGAATCTACGGCCCTCGTTGGTGTCGGGGGTGGTGAGTTTTCGCGTTGGGCCAAGGGCGACGAATTTTTGGGGCAGTCGGCGGGACTTCCTCCACCCGGATTATCTGGACGATGTGACGGTGGATGTGGATGCGTCGGTGTTTGCGATCGGGCGCAGTGGGGATTGGTTGTTTACCGGCGCGATGAATAGCGATCGCCCCCTCAACGAAACCTGTGACGGCATTTCCCGCCTCTTTCGTGGGCCGCAACATTGCGAGCAAGATTACCCCGTCTATGGCGACAGTTCCACCGTGGACTACCTTACCCCCTCGATGGATAACTATTACCTCCGGTTAGAACGCACCCCCGACACCCCCGGCGCAGAACCGGATTACCTGATGTGGGGCGATTATCACACCACCGAATTCGCCCGCAGTTCCCAAACTTTCACCGCCAACACCCGTCAACTCAACGGGTTCAAAGGCAATTACAACTTTGGGAACGTGCAAATTTCCGGCTTTTACAGCGGCAATGTCAACGGGTTTCAGCGGGACACGATCGCCCCCGACGGCACTAGCGGCTACTATTTCCTCTCCCACCGCCTCGTCATCCCCGGCAGTGAAAATATCTTTATTGAACAGGCTTCCCTCGAACAACCGGGCTTAGTACAAGAACGCCAAGCCATGCAGCGGGGCCCGGATTATGAAATCGACTACGATCGCGGCACGATCCTCTTTCGTCGTCCCATCGAACGCCTCAATAGTGACCTGTTTGGCGATGATCTATTGCAGCAAATCGTTGTTACCTACCAATACGAGGGCACAGAAGACGAAAACACGAATATTTTTGCTGGTCGTGCCCAGTACAATTTTTCCCGCGACTACAATCGCCCCAGTTGGCTAGCAACGAGCTATTGGCAAGAGGATATGGGCGATCGCGAATTTGAACTCTACGGTGCGGATCTCAATCTTCCCCTCGGCAAAGATGGCAGCCTGATCGCGGAATACGCCTACAGCGATATCACCGTCGGCACCAGCCAAGTCACCGGAGCCGCCTACCGTCTCAAACTGACGAAAAAAATTAACGACCCCCTGACGATTAACGCCCATTATCATTCCGTGGAGCGCGGTTTTGCCAACGAAGCCACCACCTCGTTTCAACCGGGCCAAACCCGCTACGGGTTGAGCTTGAATGCGCGTTTAGATGAGACCACGGGCGCGACGGTGAGCTACGACTACGAAGCCAACTTTGGCACATCCTTGGCGATCGCAGACAACCTCGACCTCTTCGACAGCAACACCGTCACCACCGTTCAACCCATCGGTAACACCCCCCTCGACAACGAAACCCGCACCTTCCGCGTCGGCCTCAGCAAAAAAATCGGCACGGTCAACACCTCCTACGAACTCGTCAACCGTAACCGCACCGACAGCCTCAACCCCGACCTCAACAGCAACGCCTCCCAATTTATCGCCAACCTCCTCGCCCCCCTCACCAACACCCTCACCTTCCGCGCCAAGCATGAACTGGCCATGGGAACCGCCGACCCCATCTACCCCAACCGCACCACCGTCGGCCTCAATTGGGCCGTTGCACCGGGGATTGATCTGCGCCTGGCCCATCAGTTTATGAATGGTGGGCTGTTTGGTGATAACTCGATTACGCGGATCGATACGGTGGCCACACGCAAGCTGTGGGGCAACACCGACATCACGAGCCGCTATTCCGTCATCGGTGGGATTAATGGCTGGATGGGGCAAGGGGCGGTGGGGCTGCGCCATCAATGGGTGATTGAGCCGGGGTTGCGTCTGAATTTGGGCTACGAACGGGTGTTAAATGATTTATTTGGAACTACCGCAGCGGGGCGACGCACCGCGCAGGCTGTGGCGATGGGCCAAACGGCGGCTTCCCTGGGATTTTTTGGGGGAGAATCCTACAACGCGGCCCTGGAATATACGGCGAATGCGAATTTTCGGGCCTCGGCGCGGGTGGAGCGGCGGGTCAGTTCCGCCGGGGAAAATCTGGTGCTGGGGGCGGCGGCGACGGGGAAAATTACCCCAGCCTTAACGACGCTGTTCCGGTTTGAACAGGCCAGTGCCGCGAACGGGTTGCTCGAAGCGTTGCCGGATACGGTGAGTTTGAAATTGGGCTTGGCCTATCGACCGCCGGAGAGCGATCGCTTTAATGCCCTCTTTAGTTATGAATATCGTCGCAATCCGTCGAGCATCCCGGAAACCCTGCTGTTTGGCACAGGAACCCAAAGCCGCGATCATACCCTCGCCATGGAAGCGATCTACGCTCCGGATTGGCGGTGGGAATTTTACGGTAAATATGCCCTCCGCCACAGTCAGACGGATCTCGCCCAAAATTTCAGCAACAGCAGCGCGATTCATTTGGGGCAGATGCGGGTGACGCGCCGCCTGGGGTATCACTATGATGCGGTGCTAGAGGGGCGGGTGATTGGTCAACCGGATGCGGGCTATACGGAATTGGGCGCGGCGGTGGAGCTGGGCTATTATCTCTCGCCGGATTTGCGGTTTGGGATTGGCTATAGTTTTGGGTCGGTGCGCGATCGCGACTTCAGCGGCTACCGTTCCGATGGGGGGCTTTATTTCGGGGTCACAATGAAGGTGAACGAACTCCTGCGGGGCTTCGGTCGTCAACGCCCAGTGGCTCGCCCCCCAGAGGAATCATCCTAATACACCAATCGACCCGCCGCAGTGCTTTCCCCGCTAGTCGCGGGGGGGGTTACTTTTTTTGGGAGGCATGGATAAAGTTATTCACTGTCGTCCGCAGATTGTCGCCGTTAAAGGGTTTCGTTAAATACTCCGTGGCTCCGGCGAGGCGGCCTTGGACTTTATCAAAAGCACCGTCACGGGCCGTCAGCATGATGATGGGGAGGGACTTGAATTGGGGCAAACTCCGCACCGTGCGGCAGAGTTCTAGTCCGTCAACCCCTGGCATGGTGACATCTAGGAGCAGGAGGTCAATGTGCTGATGATAAATTGAAGACAGCGCATCTACAGCATTATCAGCCAACAAAACGTTATAGTCCGCTTCGAGAGCTTGGTGGATCATTTTGCGCATGATCGGGCTGTCGTCAACGGCTAGAATTGTGGGGGCATGGAGGGATGGTGCAGACATAAAAAAGGTTTCTCCGCCTTGCAAATGAGTCTCAAGGGATTAGGCTTGAGGGCAGGAACATCATTAGAACAGCTTGCACGATCGCAGTGCTGAATCTAGGCTCCACTTCTATTGTTTCCGACAGTTGCAGATGTTGACAAACTTTAGGGGTACTTCAGAACAATACTTTAACTCTGACTCCCGCATTATAAACCCATGTAACAAATTCACGAAAATAGTGCGGGAGTCTGAAAGCCCCGTCAATTGATTGCGGGGATGAAAGACGACGTAATGAGTGGGCGGATTGCTTACTGCGTCATCCAATCTAACGATTTGGTCGCCTCGGAAGACTTGAAGGTGAACGGGTTAGTCTGCGATCGGCATCGGGTTGAGTCGGAAGAAATCGAGGGCGAGGGGGCGATCGCTTAATTCTCTGCAACATTACGGACTTCAATAATGCTGCCTTTGAAGTTGTAGGTTGTGCCATCGAGTTCAATGGGAGTCCCGATCTTAATTTGACTTTGGTTGACCACGGGTACACCAGCGGTGATTTGGGCATCCGCTTGGAGCGTGATCAGAAAATCGGTGCTGAAGCTTTCGACGGTGCGGGGTTCGGGCATGGATTTGACGCTGCCATCCGGTTGAGGGACAAGGACTTGGCGTTCGAGGAGTTCGACCCCTTCAATCGCGATCGCATCACTGGGTTGATTGCGGACAACAATACTCGTGCTGGGATTCTCGGCTAACTGTTCCATCAAGGCTTGGGGGTTGCGAATACTTAAGCCCCGCACTAAGACATCAAACTCAATGGTTTCGGTATTGATTTGGGCCATTGACCCGGTGGTTCCAGGGAAAAAGAAAATGCCGATGACCACCAGCACCATAATCAAGGCTGCGCCCAGATCTAAGATACTGAGTTTGCCAAATAAGCGTCCTTTGGAATCCAACATTGCCGTTACCTACTCTTGAACATGAGGAATGTTTACTGCGATTTGATTGTACTGGTTTAGGGTAATCGTGAGCCAATGGCGACAGCAAAGAACGGTGTATGCTCTTGAGGGAGTGATGGGTGAATGACACCGTTCAAATGGCTCAAATGGCTGAGGCCGGAAGGTCAAGCTTGCCGAGAGTGGATCGCGCCACGGTCTAGCGGCTATCGTTTGATAGGGATGCAAGGCGAATCATTGCTTGAAGGATGTGAGTACAAAGATTATGGTAAGTCGTCGATCATTTCTATGGGGGAGTGGGGCTGTGGCGTTGGCTCCGTTGTTGGGTGGGTGTCAGGCTAGGCCGGGAGCGTTGCAGGTTCGGGCGTTGAATCAGTCGATTCCACCGCAGGTGATCCGTGAGTTTCGCCAAGCGATCGCCCAAGACGCGATCGCCCTGCAACCGGAGGCGACTCTCGCCGATCTGCTGGCCCTATTGCAACGGTGGCAGACTGAAACAGAACCCGTGTCCGATCGCTGGGATTGGTTGCCCTTTGTGAATCGCGGCACACCCGCGATCGCTGAACTCGTCACCCTCGGCGATGCTTGGCTGGCGACGGCAATCCGGGCGGGCTTAATCCAACCCTTGGATCTGACCACTGTGCCCAGTTGGGCCCAATTACCCCCCCGCTGGCAGGGGTTGGTACGGCGCGATCGCGAGGGCTTCGTCAGTCAAGATTCCGCCGCGCCGCTCTGGGGTGCGCCCTATCGCTGGGGCACGACGATGATCGTCTATCACCACGATGTTTTTAAACACCAGGGCCTCGCCCCCCCGACGGATTGGGCAGATCTGTGGCGACCGGAATTGCGCGATCGCATCTCCGCCATCGACCAACCCCGCGAAATCATCGGCCTCACCCTCAAAAAACTCGGAGCCTCCTACAACACCTGGAACCTGACCCCCCTCCTCCCCAGCCTCGCAGCCGAACTCAACAGCCTCGCCCCCCAAATCCGCTACTACAGCAACAATAAATATCTCCATCCCCTCGCCATCAAAGAAACCTGGCTCGCCGTCGGCTGGTCTACGGACATCATCCCCGCCCTCACCAACTACCCCCAACTCCGCGCCATCATTCCCACCTCCGGCACCGCCCTCTGGAGCGACCTCTGGGTGCAACCCGCCACCGCTACCCCCACCGCCCTCTCTCAACGGTGGCTTGACTTCTGTTGGCAGATGCGATCGGCCCAAAACATCTCCCTCTTCACCGACGGACTCTCCCCCATCCTCTCCACCCTCCCCCTCGACCAATGGCCCAAAGACCTCCAAAACGCCAGTCCCTTCATCCCCAATGCCGAGCTTTTCAACCGGAGCGAATTCCTCCAACCTCTCCCGATTTCCACACAGTTGCAATATGATACATTGTGGCGAAAGCTGCGTTCCCCCAGCCCATCTAGCACCTGAAACCCATGGCCTTCATCGATCCCCGCACAGAATTTGCCTTTAAACGCATCTTCGGTTCTGCTCAGAGCGCCGACCTTCTCGTCAGCTTTCTCAATGCCCTGCTGTACGACAGTCAGCCCGTCATTGAAGCCACCACCCTCCGCGATCCCTATCTCACCGTCCAATTACCCGGCGTGCAGCATTCACCCCTCACCACCCGCGCCCAACTGAACGGGAACAACACCTGCGTGGTTGAATTACAGGTGCTGAACCTGCCCACCTTGGGGAAACGGGTGTTGTATAACGCGGCGAAAAGTTATGGGTTTCAAATTAGCCGCGAAGAGGTGCAGCGGGATGTGAATCCGTTGCTGTCATTAACGGTGGCAGATTTCACAATGTTTGAGCAAAGCGCGGATGTTTTGTCACGGTTTGCCCTGCAAGAGGTGGAAAAAGGGTTTGACTATCCCAATAATGAATTGGGCTTAGTGTTTGTGGAATTGCCGAAGTTTCAAAAAGAATTACATCAGTTAGAAACCCTGGCGGATTTTTGGATTTATTTCCTGAAAAATGCCGAAAAACTCGACACCCCGCCCGACCCCTTGCGCCAAGTGCCGGAAATTCGCCAAGCCTTTGAACTGGCACGGGAAGATCTCCTCAATCGTGAAGAGTTTGATGTGTATCAACAGCAACTCTTTTTCATTGCGGATCAGCGGCGATCGCTCTCCTTCGGTCGGGAAGAAGGTCTCAAAGAAGGGGTGGAAATGGGCAAAGTCCAAGGGATTCGCGAAGGGGTGCAACAGGGCCGCACCGAAGGGGTACAAGAAGGCATTCAACAGGGTCGCGAAGAGGGCTACAAAGAAGGGGTGCGCCAAGGGAAAAACCAAGGGATGCAGTTGGGTCGCCAAGAAGGGGTACAACTGGGTCAACAGGGAATTGTGATGCGCCTCCTCAGTCGTCGGTTTGGCAAGTTAGAGCCAGAGGTGCAAAAAAGTATTAAAGCCCTCTCCAGTGACAAGTTAGAAGCCTTGGCCGAAGCGGCTTGGGACTTCATCACGGATCTTGAATTGCGCGAATGGTTGGACGCAAACGGCTAACGCCCAGTATTTATCGGCTCCGGTGGAGTGTAGATTCAGATCTAGGAGTGGAGTGTAGATCAGATTTAGGATTAGTGAGCCAGAGGCTCACACTGCCTTTAAATTAGGCCTCTGTCGTGCGAGCGTCTCGCTCGCTGCCTGCTTCTCGCTGCTCTGACTTCACGGTTTGGGGGTCTACCGTTCAGATTGGGGCAGCAATTTCCCGGAGACAAACCGCACCCCCATCCCCTGCATCGGCATTTATTCTCGATCGGGGGAATCGCTATGATATCAAGGCACATATTACCGATTACCAAAGTTAATGCCTGAGTCTGTTGTGGATACCCTGGGGGAGGCGCTGACCTTACCGCCGTTGCCGATTCATCGTCCTCTGCTCCTGATTGGCCACGGCACGAAAGATCCGGCTGGCCGTCAGACGTTTATTGATTTTGCCAAGGCTTACGAAGCCCTTGATCCGGTGCGTCCGGTGATTCCGTGCTTTCTGGAATTGACGACACCGACGATTCTCGAAGGGGTGGAACGCTGCGTGGCGGAAGGGTTTACGGAGTTATCTGCCCTGCCGATTTTGCTGTTTGCAGCCCGCCATAATAAGTTTGATGTGACAAATGAACTCGATCGCGCCCGTGGACTCTATCCCCAGGTGACGTTTAATTATGGTCGTCATTTTGGGATTACGCCGCCGATTCTTGACCTGTGGCGCGATCGCCTCGCCCAACTCGATACCCCTAAGCATAATCCCCACCAAATCCCCCGCGAAGAAACGGTGTTATTGTTTGTGGGCCGGGGTTCGAGTGATCCCGATGCCAATGGGGATGTGTGTAAGTTAGCGCGGATGGTGTGGGAAGGTAGTGGCTACAAAACCGTTGAAGTGTGTTTTATTGGCATTACCCATCCCCGCCTGGAAGAAGGGTTTGCCCGCGCTCGGTATTACAACCCGAAGCGGATTATCGTTTTGCCCTATTTCATGTTTACCGGGGTGTTGATGCAGAAGATTTTCCGGATTGCCGATGAACAGCAGGTCCAATTCCCCGGCATTGAGGTGACCTCGTTGCCGGAAATGGGGATTCATCCGCAATTGTTGCGGGTGTTGCGCGATCGCGAAATCGAAACCCAAACCGGCCAAGTCAACATGAACTGCGAAATGTGCAAGTTTCGCCTCGCTGCCCTCAACGGCGCAGAACCCGGCCATCACCATGGCCATGATCACGGCCACGGTCACGATCACGGCCATCACCACGATCACGCCCACGGCCACGATCACAACCACAGTGCGCCCGACCCCTACGCCGAACCCCAGGCCTACCACGATCGCATCTGGCAAGTCCCCTAGCCCCCCTCACCCGGAGGAATCCGGTACAATGCCAACGGCAAACCCAATCTATCCTCTTGATCAACCCATCATGATCACCCGTCGTCATCTCATTACCGGATTCCTCATGTTCTGCCTCAGCCTCCTTGGCTGCGGCTTCACCGCTCCCAGCGCCTACGCCCTCGGCGGCAAACAGCCCCCCATCGGCCAACCCGCTCCCGACTTCACCCTACCCACCAATACCGGCGACGGCGAAATCAGCCTCTCTGACTATCGCGGTCAATGGGTGGTTCTGTACTTCTATCCCAAAGACTTCACCGCTGGCTGCACCCTCGAAGCCAAACGCTTTCAGCAAGACTTGTCGCAATACAGCGATCGCAACACCCAAATTCTGGGCGTGAGTGCCGATGACCTGGAATCACACCAAGAATTCTGCGACAGCGAAGGGCTAAAATTCCCCCTCCTCGCCGATCAAGGCGGCAACGTCAGCAAAACCTACGGCTCTTGGCTCGGCTTCGTCTCCCTGCGCCATACCTACCTCATCGATCCCGACGGTATCCTGCGCGAAACCTATCTCGGTGTCCGTCCCGCCGTTCACAGCGCCGAAGTCCTCGCCCGCCTCGATGAATTGCAAGCCTAAGCAAACCCCAAACCTCCCAGGGCAAACATCATCACTATGACTTTTTCCCCTGGAGTCATTGACAATCCCCGCGCCCCATGAAACTTAAGGAAATAATCCGGTAATTCCGTCATGCGAGCATCTTGCTCGCTAGAGGTTTAGAGCCTTTTTCAATGACCGGATTGAATCGTTAACCTCCATAAGGCGTGGGGATTGTCACGTTGAGCGAAGGCAGATGTGATATGGGCAAACGGGCAAAGGATGGGCTTGTTTTAGGTCTGTCTAAAAACCACCTTGATGGAGGGTCATTTCCATCAGTAGTTTTTGGGAACTGCGACTTTGGTCGGGGGCAGGGGGATGGCGTTGCACATAGGAGCCATCGGGCTGGAGTTCCCAGGCTTGGCGGTTGTCGGCGAGCATGATGCCGAGGATTTCCTGGAGGTCGGCGCGAAGAGTGGGATCATCAATGGGGGTGACGGCTTCGACGCGGCGATCGAGGTTGCGGCGCATCCAATCGGCAGACCCGATGTAGATTTCTTCTGTGCCTTGGTTGTGGAAGTAAAAAATCCGGGAATGTTCCAGGAGGTTGCCGACGATGCTGATCACGTTGATGTTGTCGCTCACACCAGGGAGGCCGGGACGCAGGCAGCAAATGCCCCGGATAATCAGGTCAATCTGGACACCGGCTTGGGAGGCGGCATAGAGTTTGGCGATGATTTTCGGATCGACGAGGGAGTTCATTTTGGCGACGATGCGACCGGAGGCTCCGGCTTGGCTGTGGGCGATTTCGCGGTCAATCAGGGCGGTCATGCGATCGCGCAAATTCACCGGCGACACCAACAACCGCCGATAGGACTTCTGCCGCGAATAGCCCGTCAAATAATTAAACAAATCCGTCAGATCCGCCCCCAAATCATCCCGCCGACTCAACAGCCCCAAATCGGTATAGAGGCGGGCGGTTTTCGGGTTGTAGTTCCCCGTGCCGATGTGGACATAGCGGCGAATATGTTCTTCCTCTTGGCGAACAACGAGGGTGATTTTTGTATGGGTTTTCAAGCCCACTAGACCATAGACAACGTGAACCCCGGCTCGCTCCAATTGTTTCGCCCATTGAATATTGTTTTCCTCATCAAACCGGGCTTTTAACTCCACCAGCGCCACCACCTGTTTCCCATTTTCAGCGGCGGAAATGAGGGCATTCACAATCGGAGAATCCCCAGAGGTGCGATACAGCGTCATCTTGATCGCTAGGACTTGGGGATCTTCGGCGGCTTGGGTGATGAATTCCTGAACCGTAGCGCGAAAAGAATGGTAGGGATGATGAACGAGTAAATCCCCATGGGTAATCAGGTCGAAAATATTTTCGCCATCGTCGCGGTCGAGTTTATGTTTGGCTTCGGCGGCTTCGAGCATCCGCTGAATCCGCAGGGGGACGATGGGAGTCCAACCGGGTTCTTTGAGGTGGGGTAAGGGCAGCGCGGCGAGGGACATTAAATCATTTAAGCCGAGCAAACTTTCAAAGGCAAACACATCATCATCTTCGAGTTCCAACGCTCGCATTAAGGTGGAGCGAACGCTGTCGGGCATGGAGGCTTGGATTTCCATGCGCACGGCAGACCCACCAAAGCGACGTTTGCGCAGTTCTTGTTCAATGGCGAGTAGTAAATCGTCGGCTTCGTCTTCTTCGACGGAGAGGTCGGCGTTGCGGGTAATGCGGAAAGGGTAGCACTCCTGAACGTGCATCCCAGGGAAGAGGGTGTCGAGGTTGTGGGCGATCACCTGTTCGATGGGAATGCCCGTCCAGACGGCGGGGACTTCTCCGGCTTGGCGGAGGTGTTTGGGGAGTTTGACGAAGCGGGAGAGGACGCGGGGGACTTTGATCCGGGCGAAGAGTTCTTCGTTGGTGTCGGGGTCTTTGACGAGGACGGCGAGGTTGAGGCTGAGGTTGGAAATGTAGGGGAAGGGGTGGCTAGGGTCAACGGCGAGGGGGGTGAGGACGGGGGAAATATGTTCGTCGAAGTAGTCGTGGAGGTATTGGCGTTGTTCTTGGTTGAGGTCTACGTGGTTGACGAGGTAGACTCCTTCGCTGGCGAGTTGGGTGCGGAGGTGGTTTTCAAAGGTTTGGTCTTGTTGTTGGAGGAGGGGGCGGAGGCGTTGGGTGATCGATTCGAGTTGGTCGCTGGGGCTGTGGCCGTCGGGGGTGAGTTTGTGAACGTCGGCGGCCACTTGTTGCTTGAGTCCGGCGACGCGCACCATGAAGAATTCATCCAAGTTGGAACTGAAGATGGCGAGGAATTTGAGGCGATCGAGGAGGAGGGTGCGATCGTCAAGGCCTTCAGCTAAGACGCGGGCGTTAAATTCCAGCCAACTGAGTTCACGGTTGAAGTAGTATTGCGGGTCGGTGAAGTCGATGGTGCTGGGGGATTGACGGGAGGAGGTTTTAGCCATGACCGCTGGGCGAACGACAAGATTGTTCTTTAGATCCTAACTTGAGTGGCGACGATGCTAAATTATGATCCCGTTAAGACGAGCGATCGCACCCCAGTATCATGACATATTTTAATTTGTTGAATAGCTAGAGGTGTTAAGCATTTATCTCCGGTGCGTTACGCTGCGCTAACACACCCTGCGAGATTCGCGATCGCACTGAAACAAAGCAAACGAGTCAGGTGCATAATGCCAGAACCCCAATGGGATACTGATGAAGACCGCAAGATTTACAGCCTACAGGTCCACAAGCACTTGATCGGCTGGCTAATCGAGGCAATGGCAGCACAGGGTATCACAGCCCAACGAACGGTTGGGGATGATGTTCGAGGTGACATTCTGGTGGTGAATGCGGCAGATATTCCTGCGGTGCAGCAGTTGGTGCGGGACTTGAATGCTCGGTACAATAAGCAGGAGTAAGCATCATGCAATATGTTGAGGTTAAAACCCGTAAATTCATTTATCCAGGGTTGGCACGAACACTGATCGCCAAGGGGTCAATTGCGGCGGTAGTGACAACGGGGCAAATCTCCCAGACGGCTAAAATGTTGTTTGATGAGGCGGGCATTGCCTGGGCTGAACGAATCCCGGAAGCTGAGTTTATGACTGTTGAAGCTGAGGAGGAGTAACAATGCTGGATATTACGTTCTACGGCGATGCTGCGACTGAGCCTCGTGTTATTGAGTGTTCCACATCTTTTTTTGAGCGTCTGGCTCAGTCGGATTTTGCTGAGATTGGCTCTTCTCAGGCGATGGTACTTTCAGTGGAGGGGGATGATTATCCGTTACAGGTTGTGCCATTAGAGAAGGGTTTAATTCCCAATCGGCAACGGTTTCGGGAGTTTTTTAAAGAGTGGATTACCCAAGAAAGTGCGACGATGTTGTCACGATTAGGGGATGCCCCCACAAAGGGAGAGTATCTAGCCGCCAGTTATGGGCTACGGAAGCTCCATGAAATTTTGAACTGTGTGGAAGATCGAAGTTACTTATATTTAGAGCGGGTTTGAGAGTTGTGAAATATGAAACAACAACTAATTACGAATATTTATCAATCCTGGGATAGCAGCCACGATCAAACAGGCCGACTCGTGCATCGTTAGAGCTTTAAAAGCAAAAATGTTGAGTAGATACTGTGTTAGTGGCTAGGTGACAAGCGGTTCTAGATCCCTTGAGGGGAGCGTTAGGCGGTGAGGGTGGGGTTGAGGAGTTCGCTGCGCCACTGTTCGACTTGTTTGCCGTAGCGGCGGGAGGAGAAGGAGTTGGAGAGGTGGTCGAGGGCGCGTTGGTAGTCGGCGATCGCAGAATTCCAGTCCCCCCGCAGATGGTAGGTGCGTCCACGTTCGCCGTAGACTCGGCCTTTGAGGCGTTTGCCCAGAATCAGCACGAGGTCAAAGTTTTCGAGGGCGAGGTCATAGAGGCCCATATCGCGGTAGGTGATGCCTTGGTTGATCCAGGCGTGGAGATTACCGGGGTTGAAGTCGAGGGCGATTTGATAGTCAGCGATCGCATCGGCCAGTTGGCCCTGAGCCACGGCGCAGTTGGCCCGGTTATTGTAGGCACTGTCGAGGCGCGGATTGAGGTCAAGGGCGCGGCAATAGTCGGCCTGGGCTTCGCTGTAGCGTCCCAGTCGAAAATACATCAAGCCCCGATTGTTATAGTCGATCGCATTTTCGGGGTAGTGGGTGATGAGGTGATCGAGTAAGGCGATCGCTTCTTGATAGTCACCACCATTCACCGCCCTCAGCACTAAATCGCGATATTCACGCTCAGAAGTTTCTGCCCAACCCGCCTGCATCCCTTGACTTGCTCGCGATTGCCAACCCATAACGACCTACCTCCACGGAACGATGACTTTAGCCTAGGCTGTTGAGAGTATGGCTGGGGTATCGGGTGTGTCACTCTTTCAGACTGTCTGCCCTGAAGCCTGCCAAACTCACTTAGACTTACCTACATCACCTCGTCCACCGATTTCGCAAACCACTGCACTGTTGAGTGATGTTTAGGAATTGAGTTCAGCCGAGCGAGACTTGGTACGATCCATTGAGATGGAAATTCGTGAACCTTAACGCCAAATTACAGATTAATTTTATGACGACCTCTTTATTTCCCAATGCCCCTGATGTGAGCGACAGCGATTATTGCGTCTTTGGGCTAGCCACCTGTTTTATCCGCGATGAAGGGGAAGTGCGCGAGATCCATGTGGTTGAACCCATTCCCTCAGCCGCCCTCGAAGCCCTCTACAAAGGGATTCCCACTTCCTATCAAGTGGCCTACGGTAAAACCCTGGCGGAGTTTTTTGAAGGGGACAACCTCCGGATGCCGTCGGAATTTCCGGGTGAGGCGCAGTTTTGCGATGAATTTGCCACCCGTGCCGTCGCTGCGTCCCGTACCTATAAGCGATCGCAAGCGGCGCAAGCACTCTTGCCCGTGGGGGAAAAAAAGGATGATTTTAACTACTCCACCGAACGCAAACGGGTGTTAAATACTGAAAATGTCGTGAGCACGGAAGACAACGTCAAACAGCACAGCTACACCCACCAAGTGCTGTAGACTGCGAGCACCACGCGCCCAGGGCAGAGTTGTTTAGGTTCTAATCTTTTGCGAATTTCATGCTGAAACTTTACGGTAGCGAGCGAAGCCGAGCGTCTATTATTCAATGGTATTTAGACGAATTTGCCATTCCTTACGAGTTCGTGACAGTGGATCTAGCGGCGGGGGAACACCGCCAGCCGGAATTCTTGGCAATTAACCCTGTGGGCAAAGTGCCAGCGATCGCCGATGGTGACTTTATCCTTTGGGAATCCGGCGCGATCTTGCTCTACCTCGCCGAAAAATATCGCCATCTCCCCAACAGCCCCGAAGCCCGCGCC
This sequence comes from Spirulina major PCC 6313, assembly GCF_001890765.1. Lineage (NCBI taxonomy): Bacteria > Bacillati > Cyanobacteriota > Cyanophyceae > Spirulinales > Spirulinaceae > Spirulina > Spirulina major. The sequence goes on from NZ_KV878783.1 coordinate 1,872,880, forward strand.
GAAATTCTGCAATGGGTCTTCTACGGCAACACCACCCTGAGCACCGGCATCCTCAACGAAGCCACCCGCGCCGAACAACTGCCGCGCCTCCTCAGCCCGCTAGAAGACCGGCTCACACCGCGCCCCTACTTCATGGGGGAAAGTCTGTCGGTGGTGGATGTGGCCGTGGGGTCAATTTTGGCCTTTTTGCCGATCATGTTTCAGGTGGACTATCGCCCTTATCCTCAAATTCAGGCTTATTTAGAGCGACTGGGGGAGCGACCGGCCTTTCGATCCGCGATCTTGAAACAGAAGGATTAGGGCAACGGGCACGATGGATCGAGGCATGAGAAACCAGGGGGAGCCGATGCAAGTGAGTGAGCTATGGATTTATCCGGTGAAATCCTGTCGGGGGATAGCGGTGGAGCAGATCGAGGTGACACCGACGGGACTATCTCAGGATCGCCATTGGATGATCGTGGATGTTCAGGGTCAATTTCTCAGTCAGCGCACCCATCCCCAGATGGCGCAGATTGGGGTGGCACTGGATGCTGAACAGTTGGTGTTGTCGGATGGTCGTGGGGCGCTCGACCCGATCGCTGTGCCGCGTTTTGGGACGGGAACCGAGCGGGCGGTGCAGGTGTGGAAAACTCGGACGATGGCGTTAGATCAAGGGGATGCGATCGCGGCTTGGTTGACGGCATTAATCGATACCCCCTGTCGATTGGTGCGCCAATTGCCGACTTACCCCCGCCCCACCAATCCGGACTATGCACCAGGGGCAACGGTGAGTTTTGCCGATGGCTATCCACTGTTGCTGACGACGACGGCCTCGTTAGGGGAGTTGAATCGCCGCATTCAAGCCGCTGATCCGGCGGCTGCTCCGATTTCCATGGGTCAGTTTCGCCCCAATGTGGTGATTGACCTCGACCCCGATCGCGCCTTTGCTGAGGATGATTGGCGATCGCTGCAAATCGGTGCGGTGCGGTTTGACTCGGTCAAGCCCTGCGATCGCTGCATCATCACCACTACGGATCAAACCAGCGGCGATCGCAATCCCCACCAAGAACCCCTCAAAACCCTTGCCACCTTCCGCCGCCAGCAGAGCAAACTCCTCTTTGGCGAAAACCTTGTCCCCCAAACCCTGGGATATCTGCAACGGGGCAATCGCCTCGAAATTCTCACCACCGGCCCCCGGCCGCGTCTTTAATCCCAAACCCCACGCCTTGGCCAGGTGAAGGTTGCAGGGGAGTGCCCTCCATACTTGAGATTTCCGTGCATTTTTCTGGTTTAAAATGCAGAGGGTTTTGTTGTCCCCTGATAAGCTTAGGGTGTTTTGAGAGGTGAACCATGGCTGCCCAAAAAAAACATGTTGGTTGTAACTTGGATCTTGAACTGATCGAACAGCTTCAACACCGCGCCCAGCAAACAGGATGTACAAGGGCTGATGTGGTGCGCGACGTGCTAGAGCAGTGGATCAAAACCCCAAACGCGACACAATCGACAACGGAACACCCGTCTCAAGCACCCGCTTCAGATCTAGCCCTCAATACTGATGTACTGCTCGCACAGATTACCACCGCCCTGCAAACCCAACTCGACACCTTCGCCGCTCAATTGCCCCCTGTGCCCGCTACTGATAGCCACGCCATCCTCAGCGAATTAGAATATCTCGGCGATCGCATCGCGAACCTCGAAGCTCTGTTCCAAACAATGATCCATCCTGACCCGGAACCCTCCCCACCCCTCACCCCCACCGCCCCCCGATCGATTGCTGCCACCGTATTAGACTTTCCCCCCCCTCCCCCGCCCAATATGCCCCCAGAACCCTCTCAACCCCAAGAATCGGGCGGCTTAACCCTCGCCGAACTCTACGAGCAAACCTTTCTCAACCCTGATCTGATTCGGCCCATGGCGGACTATCTGGAGATCACCGAGGCGGAATTTATCGAAATGCGCACCGGGTGGCGGTATGACTACATCTCGCAGCGGTGGTATTTGTAGGGTTTAGGGTTGCAGTTCTGAGTGCCAGTGGCGATAGGTTTGGTCAAGGGTGGCGATCGCTGTCTCCCAAGCCAAGCCCTGCACCACACGATAGCCCCGCTGGGCCAGCCGCCGCCGCAAGGGATCATCATGGAGCAATGCCGCCAAGGCCCGATAGAGATGGGGCGACCCCGGCGAGGGCAACAGCCACACCATATCTTGATCACATTGGGCAATAATCCCCACCGCCGTCGCCACCACCGTACAGCCGCAGGCCATGGCCTCCGCCGCCACGAGGCCGAAACTTTCATAAATGGACGGCATGATTAAAATTGAAATCCCGTGGTAATAGTCCGCCAATTTTGCTTTATCGAGAACGAAGGGAATCACCTCAATTTGCCCAAGGGTCGCCGCTGGAAAATACGCGGCAAGGTCAACCTCTCTCCCCACGCCGATCAACTGTAACCGCACCCCCGGAAAATCCAGCAGGATTTGTCCCACATCCCGCCCGATGGTGGTGATCCCTTTGCGGGGAATCCACGACCCACAGAAGCCGATCACGGGGTCGCGATCATAATTCACAGCACGGCCGAGGTAGTGGGGCAGGAGGCCGGAGGAAATCGTGCGCACATGGTCGGGGTCTTGATAGCGGTGTTGGATTGCATAGGTGCGATCGTAGTCGGATTGGGTGACGACTCCGTGAACGGCGCTGAAGGCATAGCGAAACCAGCCGTTTTGGTTGAGTTGATACCAGCGGCGCGGGGTTTGTAACAGAGTTTGATGGGCCTGCATCACCTCATAAAACTGGGGTTCAAGGCCGTTGGAATGGCTGACGAGGAGCATGCGATCGCGCCACCACCAGCGCACCAACAGCACCGCTAACCACGCTTCCGCCCCATAAAACTCAACCATGTCGTACCGCCGCCGCCCCAATTGCCGCAATGTCCACACCGCCATTCCCAACGCCACCCGATAATGCTTCGCCCGTCCGCCCCACCGCTGCCACCATTCAAACTCTCGCGGCTCAAACGCCTCCACCTCATGCCCCAACCCTTGCAACCCCCGCATGAAGTTGACAATCACATACCCCGATCCCTGAGACTCCAGCAAAGGGCAATTACTCATCAATAAAATCCGCATCGCTTTTTCTGAATCTCAACCCTGATTACTGTGCCACAATCCCTGACCAAAACGCCGAATACCGGGTTTAACCGTGGGCGTTGTAAACAGTCTGATGGGATGCCCAAGCCTGGATTGAAGAATTCCCAGCCTGAGTCCGCACCAGTAATTCGCCCCTGGTACACTAAACTCAATTTCAATCCCAAGGCATGACCCATCGCTTTGAGGTGGTGCGGTTGTGGGAACAGGCGCGATCGCTGTTTTGGGATCTGCCGGGTTTGTTGCCCTTGGCAATTCTGTCCCAAGCGGCGGAGGTGGATGCAGTGGGAACACTCTAACAGATGCAGAACCGGATCGCGCAAATGATGCCGGATGGGGGAATGCGGGAATTCCCATCGCCCCTGTTTTAAATCTGGCGGGGGTGACGTGGTCGGAGTTGGAGGGTCAGGAGGAGGAAGACTCAGAACCGCAGGAATCCCCTAATCCGTAGGGTGGTTCAAGTTCAGAAACAGGAGCGATCGCGCCTCAACCTCTGGGCTAGACTGGGGGCGGCGTTTTGGCAGCGGAGTAGGGTGATGCAGCAATTAACAGGGCTAATTGCGCTATTGCTGGTGTTGAGCCTCGCGACGATGGGAATGGCTCAGGTCGCCAATACTGACAATGTGCTAATGCTAGCCTAGAAGAGTCCGCTTCTTTTCTCGTGAATTGCAATGACAACTTTGCCCCGCACTGAACCGATTACCCTGGCGTTACCCGCCTTAAATCGCGCCGCGACCGATGAAATTTATCATTTTTTACAGTATCTACAATTCAAATACGGCTTAGATTTGGAGCAATGTCTTGAAGTTTTAGAGGATGAAATCGATAGTTTTGATGCCGCAGTTGCGTTGGCAGAACCGGGAGAAATGTCTTTGGCTAGCTTCAAGCAAACACTCGGTCTAGAATGAGCTATCAAATTGTCATCCAGTCAGCGGCACAGCGGCAATTGAAGAAACTGACCCCTGAAGTCCAAAAAGCATTGATCGCGGTAATCGAAAATCTCGCAATTGATCCGAGACCTGCGGGGTGCAAAAAGTTAAAGGGACAAGCGGATGAGTATCGTGTGCGTTGGGGCAATTATCGCATTATCTATCGGGTGGAAGATCGCGCCTTGATCATCCGGGTGATCAAGGTGGGGCATCGTCGAGATATTTATGAGGGTTAGTCCGCTCGCTACCGTTTCTGAAACGGTGCGATCGCGCCTCAACCTCTGGGCTAGACTGGGGGCGGCGTTTTTGGAGTGCGATCGCGCCTCTCTGGTGTGGAGTTCTGCTTCTCAGAGTTGGGGATCATCATCGGGAGGATGCCAACCCCCGCGAATCCAAAGCTAACGAGCTTGAATGCTTAAACCCTCATCGTGGCGATCGTCATTCATATCAATGCGTTCAATCGTGGCGCGACCTATTGACGTTTGACCGATAATTGTTGTCTTTTCCTTTGACCAAATAAAATGATCAAACCATTGATGTTTTCTCGGATTGAAGAGTGGAACGAGGGTTTGGGTGAGTGGGTCAATGGCATCGGTGAAGTTATCGCGTCTGCCATTGCAACGATGGCAGGCGAGAGCTAAATTTACTTCTGTATCGTCTTGCTGCGACTTTGAGGATGCCGACCACGCCAGTGACTCGAAAACGATAGCTGAGGGGCGTGAGAATTGCCCGGCAGATTGGGTTTCAATTTCGGTAACATTCTGCACATCCCTCGGTAAATTTGGCTCGACTGGCGGTATTTACGCAGAGGCGATCGCCGTTTTTTGTGGCGTTTCTGAGCGCAGATCAGGATGACGAAAGGCAGGAACGAAGATTGATTCTGGAATACCTGCTTCGATTAATTCATTAATGATGTTTTCGGTGCCATTCCATTCAATGTGTATCTCATCATCCATAATGCGTAAATGAAAGAATATGCCGTACTGTCTTTGATAACCTTGCCACCCAAGGTTCATCAAGAGATAATTGTCGGTTTTTTGATCACAAATTGCGATGGTATCTTGAGTTTCATATCTTGCAAATACAGCACAAATATGCTGCCGATATTGTTTTAATCGATCCATTGTTCAATCTCCTTAGATGTAGGATTAAATGTCATGAGATGAATATTTAATTCAGAAATATAGTCTGCAATTTCAGCTTCTGTGAGTAGAGATGAGAAGGCATCAACAGAAAGGGCGAGAATGACTTTTCGGTCTGGTTCTTGCTTGGCTAGCAAAGAGCGATACAGCAAATATTGACCTACTGATTTTTGCAGTTCTGTGAGGGGAGATACACTGTCAAAAACTTTGATTTCAACGGCAATTTTTTCAGTACCACGGTCAGCGATTAAGAGTTTTTCTGCGCCCAGATCTACATATAAACGAACTTTTTGACCAATCCTGAGGGGATCGTGGGTAATTATCCAGCTATCTTTGATTAAGGCTTCTTTAACAATATCGTGATAGCGATCGCGCCTTGGCATAGGTTCAGTTGATATAAATGCCATGTTGGCTAAGGTAGCACAGTTATTGAGTGTGTTGTTGGGTTGGGGCGGGTGCAACGCTTGCGCCCCAACGATTTTTGGGTTTGGGGGCGATCGTTACCATTTCGGTAACATTCTGCACATCCCTCGGTAAATTTGGCTCGACTGGCGATATTGATGCGGGGGTATAGGGTGATGCGGGGCTTAAGCGGTTTTCTGGGTGTGTTGCTGTGGTCGGGTTTGGTGGCGGCGGAGGAGTTGGCGGCTTCTGCACCTCAGCAGCCGTTGGCGGATTTCTCCCAGCCCATCGAGTTGCCGTTAGGGTCTGAATTGCCCCGTTTGACCGGAGTTAGACGCTGCTCACCTCTTGTAGAATGAGGGACACCATAGGCAGTGAATTGACGAATTTCTGGCGGTTGCAGTCCGAGGACAATATCTGTTGCTTTAACACCTTGAGCCACGAGTCCTTCCGCAACTAATTGGTCTGTATTGTTGACTTGAATCCAGATTTGCTCATCGATAATATCAAGGTGCAATAAACAGTGGTGAATCCGTTTGCCGTTTGACCAACCAAGGGTTAGCACCATGTAGTGGTCATGTTCTTTGTCAAACAATGGCACGGTTACAAGGTTCGGGTCTGGGTTTGGCAGAGTGGCATAACTGTTGAAGAGGTCTTGCACCTGCTGACGATATTGGGTCAAGGTAGCCATTTCACAATCTCCGGAGCCTGTGGTTTAAACACCAATAGTTTTAGTCTACGATTTGTTAATAAAATTTGCCCAAAGCCATCGTTTTCAAAGAGGTCAGTAAAGGCGTACTGCGGCAGAGCCAGATAAAGTTCGCGTTCAGGTTCTACGTTTTTCAGAATGTCTTGATACAGGGTGTATTGTCCGAGGGCTTGTTGGAGGTCGGCAACTCTGGAGTCGCGCAGAAAGCTCTTGACTTCGACAGCAATTTTGCGTTGAGCTTGTTCAGCGGCAAGGAGTTGTTCTGGTCTTAGGTCAATTTGGAGGTTACGTTTAGCCCAAGGAAGGGGGTATGGGTCATGGGTAATTGTCCAATTCGCCTTGAGGAGAGCTTGGCATACACAGTTTGATGGCAAAGGTCTTTAGCTGGCACGGTTCCGATACATAAATAGTGTATTTGTATTTTGCATGGTTGATTGTAGCTGTGGGAACGTTACCATTTTTGAAACCCAGTCTAGTCCAACCGGGAATGCTGGGTTAGGCTGGGGGCGTATTTTTATCGGTTGGGGAGTGGATGGTGATGGGGGGATTAAGGGGGTTGCTGGGTGGGATGGTGTTGGCAAGCCGTATCCTTGCGTTACGATATTTTTCTACAAATGACCTGTCCGGCTTGTGTACGATAACTCTTGCAAATACCTCATTGAAACCTATCCCGCAGACTTTGCCGCGTGGCTGATTGGCAAACCTGTCAATCTTACTGAACTCAAGCCCACAGAATTGGTCAGTGAACCGATTCGTGCTGATTCCCTACTTTTGCAAGGGGGCGATGTGGTCTTACAGGTCGAGTTCCAAACCCAACCAGACCCCACCATGCCCCGTCGGATGGCTGATTATTTTCTGCGTATTCACAAGAAATTCCCCGAAAAACAGGTCAAGCAAGTGGTGATTTACCTCCGTTCGAGCCGATCGCCCCTGGTGCGCCAAACTCAATTTCAATCCCAAGGTATGACCCATTGTTTTGAGGTGGTGCGGTTGTGGGAACAGCCGCGATCGCTGTTTTGGGAAATGCCGGGTTTGTTGCCGTTGGCAATTTTGTCCCAAGCGGCGGAGGTGGATGCGGTGGCAACACTCCAAGCGATTCAGAACCGGATCGAGGAAATCGTGCCGGATGGGGGCATGCAACGCAATTTGGCAGCAGCGACGGCCATATTGGCGGGGTTAAAATTAGAGTCAGATGTGATTCAACAAGTCATGAGGAGCCGAACGATGCGGGAGTCAACATTTTATCAAGCCATTCTTGAAGAGGGTCGTCAGGAAGGTCGTCAGGAGGGTCTTCAGGAGGGTCTTCAGGAGGGTGAAAAACGGGGCATTAAGAAGGGAATGCAGAAGGGCTATGTCAGACTGCTTCGGAAGATTGTGCCGTTTTTGCAAAGTGCGGGAATGCCGATCGCCCCTGTTTTAAATCTGGCGGGGGTAACGCTGGAGGAGTTGGAGGGTCAGGAGGAGGATGATGACTCGGAGATGGGGGAGTCAGCTAATCCGTAGGGGGGTGGGTTACGGTTTTTGTAACGGGGTGAATCGCCCCCCAACATCTGGGCTAGTGGACTGTCTAGCCTCAGATGGCAAGTAACTTGAAGACTGAGCGAAGTCGAAGTCTGGTGCTCCGGGGTTCGACTCCGCTCACCCCTCTGGATAACAACTCACCTTTTTAAGCTAGACAAGACACTAGACTGGGGGCGGTGTTTTTGGAGTGCGATCGCGCCTCTCTGGTGTGGAGTTCTGCTTCTCAGAGTTGGGGATCATCATCGGGAGGATGCCAACCTCCACTCTTGTGGTGGAGGGGGTGGTGGCAGCCCCATTCAGCTAAGATAAGTTGTACAACTAAACTACAGAATAGGTGTACGATAACTCTTGCAAATACCTCATTGAAACCTATTCCGCAGATTTTGCCACTTGGCTGATTGGCAAACCTGTCAATCTTACTGAACTCAAACCTACGGAATTGGTCAGTGAACCGATTCGTGCTGATTCCCTACTTTTGCAAGGGGGTGATGTGGTCTTACAGGTGGAGTTCCAAACCCAACCAGACCCCACCATGCCCCGTCGCATGGCTGATTATTTTCTGCGCATCCAGAAGAAATTCCCCGAAAAACAGGTCAAGCAAGTGGTGATTTACCTCCGTTCGAGCCGATCGCCCCTGGTGCGCCAAACTCAATTCCAATCCCAAGGTATGACCCACTGTTTTGAGGTGGTGCGGTTGTGGGAGCAACCGCAAGCCTTGTTCTGGAATGCACCGGGTTTATTGCCTTTGGCGATTCTATCCCAGGGGGCAGAAACCGATGCGCTGGGTTTGCTGCAACAGATTCAACGTCGGTTAAGGGAAATCGTGACGGATGGGGGAATGCGCAGCAATCTAGAAGCGGCAACAGCGATATTGGCCGGGTTAAAATTAGAGGTAGAGATGATTCAACAAGTCATGAGGAGCGGAGCGATGCGGGAATCAACGTTTTATCAAGCGATCCTTGAAGAGGGTCGTCAAGAGGGTCTTCAGGTGGGTCGTCAAGAGGGGCGAAAAGAGGAGCGATTTAGCCTGCTCCGCAAAATTGTGCCGTTTTTGCAAAGCTGTCGAGTTCCTGTTGAGCCGATCTTGAAGATTGCGGGGGTGACGCTGGAGGAGTTGGAACTGGGTGAAGGGTCTTCGGAGTAGGTTGGTGGGGGCGCAAGTGGGGGCGCAATGCTTGCGCCCGGAATGGTTGCAATTTCGGCAACGGGTGATGCCTAGCTGGGAATGCTGGGCTAGACTGGGGGCGTATTTTCAGCGGTTTTGAGATGCTATGGAACAGACCACCGCCACATTGTTGGAAAAAATTCAAAGTCTCCCCTCTGAGCAGTTATTAGCGGTTGAGCATTTCGTTGATCGCCTTCTCGCTCAATCGGAGCAGCAGCAACTGGTGAGGAGTATGCAGCAAGCGGCTGAACCTGTATTTGCCGCAATCTGGGACAACCCGGAGGATGCCGTATACGATGAACTCTAGTTTTGCTGATGTGTTGCTTGTGCCATTCCCGTTCACCAATCAAGCCGCCGTCAAAAAACGTCCGGCAGTGGTGGTCAGTTCAGCACCTTACAACGATACCCATCGTGATGTCATTGTGATGGCAGTGGTCGCATCACATCGCCGCTGGGGTTTGGAGAAATTGTCATCAACGAATGGCAAGCCGCAGGTTTACTCAAACCATCTTGTCTCAAGCCTTGTTTGGTGACAATTGAGCAATGTTTGGTGTTGCGGAAATTAGGTCGATTGCAGAGAGAAGATATTGAGAGTTTAAAGCAGGTTCTCGCGTTGATTCTGGGTTAAATAGATGTGTCGTGAATCAATTTGAGGAGAGGGGGTAGAGCAATGGTGAAGTCTTGGGGGTTGCTGGGTGGGATGGTGGTGGCGGGTTTGGTGGCGGGGGAGGGGTTGGCGGTTGCTGCACCCCAGCAGCGGCTGACGTTGGCGGATTTTTCCCAGCCCATTGGGTTGCCGTTAGGGTCTGAATTGCCCCGTGAATGGTTGATGGCGCAAGGTGCGCAAGGGGATGAGGCGTTACGGCTTTATCAAGAAGGGCGGGAACTGTTCGACCAAGGGACAGCGGAATCGTTACGAGGGGCAATAGAAAAGCTTGAAGCTGCGATTCCTCTCTATCAAGCGGCTAATAATCCCTTTGGGGAAGCCTTGGCGCAATTAGTTTTAGGGCGAGCTTATGATCTTTTAGGCTTCAAATCTGAGGCGTTATCATCTTATGAAAAGTCTTTAGCAATTTGGCAAGAACTTGCCCAACAAACCACAGGCGAAAATCTCCAAACCGTGCAGCGATGGCAAGCCACCACTCTCAATAATATCGGTTGGGTCTACGATTCGTTAGGAGAAAAGAGCCGGGCGCTGGAGTATTACAACCAAGCCTTGCCCCTGAGTCGTGCTGTGGGCGATCGCAGCGGGGAAGCCAGCACCCTCAATAATATCGGTCTGGTCTACGATTCATTAGGAGAAAAGAGCAGGGCGCTGGAGTATTACAACCAAGCCTTGCCCCTGAGTCGTGCTGTGGGCGATCGCAGCGGGGAAGCCAGCACCCTCAATAATATCGGTGCGGTCTACGATTCATTAGGAGAAAAGAGCAGGGCGCTGGAGTATTACAACCAAGCCTTGCCCCTGAGTCGTGCTGTGGGCGATCGCAGCGGGGAAGCCAGCACCCTCAATAATATCGGTCTGGTCTACGATTCATTAGGAGAAAAGAGCAGGGCGCTGGAGTATTACAACCAAGCCTTGCCCCTGAGACGGGCGGTGGGCGATCGCAGCGGTGAAGCCACCACCCTCAATAATATCGGTATGGTCTACGATTCCTTAGGAGAAAAAAGTCGGGCGCTGGAGTATTACAACCAAGCCTTGCCCCTGAGTCGGGCGGTGGGCGATCGCAGTGGGGAAGCTACCACCCTCAATAATATCGGTCTGGTCTACGATTCGTTAGGAGAAAAGAGCCGGGCGCTGGAGTATTACAACCAAGCCTTGCCCCTGTTACGGGCGGTGGGCGATCGCAGCAGTGAAGCCAACACCCTCAATAATATTGGTGCGGTCTACTCCTCATTAGGAGAAAAAAGCCGGGCGATGGAGTATTACAACCAAGCCTTGCCCCTTTGGCAAGTGGTGGGCGATCGCAGCGGGGAAGCCAGCACCCTCAATAATATCGGTGCGGTCTACGATTCATTAGGAGAAAAGAGCAGGGCGCTGGAGTATTACAACCAGGCTTTACCTCTGTACCAGGCGGTGGGCGATCGCGGCGGGGAAGCCACGAGTCTCGTTAGTATCGGTGCGGTCTACTCATCGCTAGGCGAAAAGAGCCGTGCGCTGGAATATTTCAACCAAGCCTTGCCCCTGAGACGGGCGGTGGGCGATCGCAACGGGGAAGCAGATACCCTCAACAACATCGGCTCTGTCTACTTAGCCCTAGGAGAAAAGCAACAAGCATTGGACTATTTCAACCAATCCTTACCCCTCTATCGTGCCGTGGGCGATCGCAGAGGGGAAGCCGGAACCCTCAATAATATCGGATTAGTTTACTCATCAATAGGAGAAAAGAGCAGGGCGTTGGAGTATTACAACCAGGCTTTGCCCCTAATGCAAGCCACAGGTAGCCGTGAAAACCTCAGTATTACCCTCAATAATATCGGCAGAATCTTCGCCGATCAAAACCAACCCGAAGTCGCCATCATCTTCCTCAAAGAATCCGTCCGCATCCGCGAAACCATCCGCACCGATAACCACCAACTCGACGAACAACTCCGCCAAAGCTACGTCACCACCATCGAGCACACTTACCGCTTCCTTGCCGACCTCCTCCTTACCCAAGCCCGCATCCCCGAAGCCCAACAAGTCCTCGACCTTCTCAAACTCCAAGAACTGCGCGACTTCACCAACACCCGCGCCACCTTCACCAGCAACGGCGAAATCCGCTACACCGACCCCGAACAAGCCGTCCTCAACGACCACAACAGCCTCATCGCCCTCGGCACCACAATCCTCACCTGTCAAGACCAAAACTGCAACGAAATCGATCGCCTCCACGCACAACGCGAAAGCCTCAAACGCCAATACAACGCCCAAGTTGCCGAATTTACTGCAACCATTCGCGCCAACCGTGCCAATGATGAAGAGTTTCAAGACCCCGAAAGACTCAGCGGCGACGCGAACAAACTCCTCCGTGCCTACAACCAAGCCGGACAAAACACCGTTTTAATTTATCCCTTCGTCCTCGAAGATAAACTGTGGCTCGTCTGGGCAGCCGCTGGCGGCGTAATTGGCAGCATCGAAATCCCCGTCACCCAAGCCGAAATCGCCCAAACCGTTCAACGCCTCGGTCAGGAACTCACACGAGACAGTAGCCTGAGTCGCCTGCAAAGTACCAGTCAACAACTCTACGACTGGATTATTCAACCCCTCGAACGTGAACTGGAAGCCAACGACATCGATCATTTAGTGTTCGTCAACGATCGCGTCACCCGCTACATTCCCATGGGTGCATTATTCGATGGCGAACAATACTTACTCGAAAAATACACCATTTCCAGCGTCCTTGCCCCCAGCCTCACCGACACCGATAGCACCTTCAACCACAGCGACAGCAGAATTTTGGGCATGGGACTCACCGAGGCGATCAGAGGCTTTAACCCCCTCCCCGCCGTACAAGATGAATTAGAGGGCATCATCAGCCAGGGCAACAACCCCGGCGTTTATCCCGGTCAGGTGCTGCTCAACCAAGATTTCACCTTCAATAGTCTCAAAACCAACGTCTTTCGCCATAACGTTTTGCACCTAGCGACTCACGCCGTCTTCGTGCCCGGTCGCGCTAACGAGTCCTACATTCTTTTGGGCGATGGTAACGCCCTCAGAGCCGACGATATCAACGCCATCGAAGACCTCCTCGAAAACTTACAACTCGTGATCCTCTCGGCTTGTCAGACCGCTCTGGGTGGCGAAGCGGGAGACGGTACGGAAATCGCCGGCATTAGTTCTTACTTTCTGCGTACCAACCGGGCCAAAACGGTGATCGCCTCCCTGTGGTCAGTGAATGACCGCAGCACCAGCGTATTGATGCAGCGGTTTTATACCCTCCTCGCCACCGGAGAACTCAGCCAAGCCGAGGCCCTGCGTCAAGCACAGTTGAGTTTGTTATACCGGGAAGAGACCGCCGATTTTGAAACGCGGGTGGCTGATAGTCGCTCTTTAATATCTGTGCGACCCCGCAACGGTGCAGTGGCAACGGCTCCTGGTTTCAGCCATCCCTACCATTGGTCGCCCTTTATTTTGATCGGCAACGGGTTGTAGACGATCGCACCCCCAACGCCCCAAATTCAGCGATAGCGATCGCGCCTAATTTCGCTATGCTACATCCTGATGCTGATCACGGCTTACCCCAACGCACCGATGACCTTTCTTGATCCGTTTTACGCCCTGTTTTTGCTTGCTCTCACCCTGCTGTACTGGTGGCCACGGCCACGGGCGGCTCGGATTCGCCTCTGGTTGGTGTTGCTGGCCAGTTTAGCGGTCTATACCTCGTTGCAAGTACAGTATTTGCCGCTGCTATTACTGCTGACGGGGCTGAATTTTTGGATTGGTAAAAGCATGGCGAGCAAGGCCCGCCAAGGGGTGCAGTCGGATCATGCCCATCTCTCAAATGAGGATTGGGAGGCGATGCAAAAACTGTGGGGCAAACGGGCGACCCAATTTTTGATTGGGGGGATTATGCTCAATGTGGCTTGTTTATTTGGGTTTAAATATTTGCTGCTGGTGTTGAATGGCTGGGCAGCGATCGCGCCGAGTCCCGCCGTTGAAGTGGGGCGATCGTGGTTGCAAAACCATATTCTCGTGCCCTTGGGGATTTCATTTTTTACCTTTGAAAATTTAGCCTATCTGATTGATGTCTATCGCGGCGCACCGGCCAGTCGTGATTTTCTGGATTTCGCCAGTTATAAATTCTTCTTTCCGAAACTCATTTCGGGGCCGATCACCCGGTATCACCCCTTCATCGCCCAATTTAACGACCAAACCCGCACCCCAAAATTGGAGCATTTCACCGAGGGTTTATGGTTGTTTGCGGCGGGAGCCGTGAAAAAGGCCCTGATCGCTGACCCGCTGGGGATGTTTGTGGACTTGTGCTTGGGGAATTTGGAGCGGGCGGGAAGTGTGGATCTGTGGTTGGTGGTGTTGGCCTATGGGTTGCAGTTGTATTTTGACTTTAGCGGCTATGTGGATATGGCGCGGGGCAGTGCGATGTTTCTGGGGTTCACCCTGCCGGATAATTTCAATTTTCCCTATTTCACCACGAGCATCGCTCAGTTTTGGCGGCGCTGGCATATCACCCTGGGGGATTGGCTGCGCAATTATCTCTATTTTCCCTTGGGCGGGTCGCGGCGGGGCTTGGTGCGCACCTGTATTAACCTGTGGCTGATTCTGTTCATCGCGGGGATTTGGCATATTGATACGCGGGGGACGGCCTGGGGGTTCTTGGTGTGGGGCGGTCTCCATGGGGTGGCGTTGGTGGTGCATCGATTGTGCGATCGCGCCAGTCAAAACCATGCACGCCTCAGCCAATGGTGGGAGTCCGTGCCGGGGATGGTGACGGCGTGGGCAGTGACCCAGGGGTTTGTGTTTTTAGCGTGGATTTTCTTCCGGTTGCCGGATTTGCGCCAATCGGGGTTGATGGTGCGGCATCTCTTCGGCGTGGCGGGGGATGTGCAATTTACCCAGAAGGTCTATTTTGAGGCGTTGGGGTTGGGGCGGTTTGACCTGTTGTGGTGGATGGGGGTGTTGGTGGTGGTGATGGCGTTGACCTATGGGGTGCAGGGGGGGTTAAAGTTGCAATTGAATTGGCATTTAAAATTACTGTTGGTTCCCCTCTGTTTCTTTGCGGTGTGGATGCTTGCCCCAGAGGGAGGAACGCGCTACATCTATTTTGATTTTTAAGCCACCAACGGGAGAAGCGATCGCACCTGCGATCGCTTCTCCATACTCTAAAACCCTATTCCATCCATTGGGTATGGAAAAATTCACCCTTGGGTTTATCCGTGCGCTCATAGGTATGAGCGCCGAAATAATCCCGTTGAGCTTGGGTGAGGTTTTGGGGGAGTCGTTCCCGTCGGTAGCTGTCGAAATAATCCAACGACGAACTAAACGCCGGCACCGCAATCCCCAATTGATTCGCCATCACCAACACCTCACGCCAGGCCGATTGGCGATCGAGAATGCTCTGTTTAAACTCCGGCGCGAGGAGCAAATTCGGCAGATCCGGATTTTCCGTGAACGCCGCCTTAATTTTGTCAAGGAAACCCGCCCGGATAATACAACCGCCCTTCCAAATCCGAGCATCTTCACCCAGATCCAAGCCGTAGTTATATTCCTGGGAGGCCTTGCGCAGCAACGCCATCCCCTGAGCATAGGAACACATTTTCGAGCAATAGAGCGCGTCCCGCACTTGGTTGATAAAGGTCTGCTTGTCGCCGCTGAATGTGCCTACCTCGGCGGTAATTTCCTGGGCTGCCGCGACTCGCTCATCCTTATAGGACGACATAATCCGTGCATTCACCGCTGCATACATCGTCGGCACGGGTACACCCAATTCCAACGCAGACATCACCGTCCAGCGCCCCGTTCCCTTTTGTCCGGCAGTATCCATAATCAGATCCACCAGGTGCTGATCCGTTTCGGTGTCCATCTTGGTGAAGATGTCGGCGGTGATTTCAATCAAAAACGAGTTCAACTCCTCGGTTTTGTTCCATTCGGCAAACACTGCGTGGAGTTCGGGGTTGGTCAAGCCTGCGCCCAGTTTGAGCAGGTCGTAGGCTTCGGCGATTAGTTGCATATCGCCGTATTCAATGCCGTTGTGAACCATCTTGACGTAGTGACCCGCGCCACCGCGACCGATATAGGCCACACAGGGGCCATCGTCCACTTGGGCGGCGATTTTGACGAGAATGGGTTCCAGTTCTTGGTAGGCGCTGGCGGTTCCGCCGGGCATCAGGCTGGGGCCTTTTAACGCGCCTTCTTCGCCGCCGCTGACTCCCATGCCCACAAAGCCGAGGCCGGTGGCTTCGAGGTCTTGGGTGCGGCGTTCGGTGTCTTCGTAGAGGGAGTTGCCGCCGTCGATGATCATGTCGCCGGGTTCGAGCAGGGGTTTCAGTTGCTCGATCACTTTATCCACGGGGCCACCGGCTTTGACCATCACCAAGACTTTGCGGGGACGTTCTAGGAGTTGCACAAATTCTTCGAGGGAGTAGGCGGCTTTGACATCTTTGCCTTGGGCCCGTTCCGCCATAAATTGTTCGGTTTTGGCGCTGGTGCGGTTGTAGACGGCGATGGGAAAGCCGCGACTTTCCACGTTGAGGGCGAGGTTTTCACCCATGACGGCTAGACCGATTACACCAAAGGTTCGCTTTGTCATATCTTGCTCTATATCCTCATCTATAGCAGTGCGGGCGCTTCAAAACAATGCAGCCCTTCGATCGTTCAGCCTAGCCTGAACATTTCCGATCTACGCTAAAGAAGAGCTTAAGAACGGAGCGATCGCCCCTCCTTGGGGCAGTCCTCCCAAACCGCCCTAGGGGACAGTGGGACGGGGGCGATCGCGCCTTAACTGGACGGGGGCGATCGCTCCGCTTCGATCAACAATTCCGGACAATTCCCCATCCACACCACGCCGCGAGAGAATACCGTGGGGCCCGCCATCATCTGATAAGATCATGTAGATATATTACAAATCCTTTAAGAATCTTAAAATCCTATGGAGCTACTGGTCGTTGGTGGAACAGGCACGTTAGGTCGGCAAATTGTACGACGTGCCATTGATGCAGGTCATTCGGTACGGTGCTTAGTCCGGAACCCTCGTAAAGCATCGTTTCTTCAGGAATGGGGAGCCAAACTCATTCAAGGCGATCTCTGTGACCCTGAGACCCTAGCTCCGGCCCTTGATGGGGTGGAGACTCTGATCGACGCAGCGACCACACGGGCAACGGATTCCCTCCGGATTCGCCAAGTGGATTGGGATGGCAAAGTGGCCCTCATCCAAGCTGCTAAAGCCGCCAAGATCAAACGCTACATTTTCTTCTCGATTCTCAATGCGGAGCACTTTCCGAATGTGCCCTTAATGGAGATGAAGCACTGTACCGAGAAGTATCTCGCCGAAGTGGGGATGGACTACACGATCCTTCGGCCCTGCGGGTTTATGCAGGGGTTGATCGGGCAGTATGCTGTGCCGATTTTGGATAATCAAGTGGTGTGGATTACGGGGTTGGGGTCGGCGA
Organism: Spirulina major PCC 6313; assembly: GCF_001890765.1. Lineage (NCBI taxonomy): Bacteria > Bacillati > Cyanobacteriota > Cyanophyceae > Spirulinales > Spirulinaceae > Spirulina > Spirulina major. The sequence continues at coordinate 1,889,971 of NZ_KV878783.1, forward strand.
TCGCCTACATGGACACCCTTGATATCGCCAAATTTGCGATCCGTGCCGCCGAAACCCCCGCCGCCGCCAATCGCACCCTTCCCGTCGTGGGCCCCCGCGCTTGGGGGGCATACGAAATCATCCGCCTCTGCGAACGCCTCGCCGGCCAAACCGCCAAAACCGCCCGCCTCGAACTCCCTATCCTCCGCATCATTCGCGCCATCGTCCGCAGCTTCCAATGGGGCTACAATGTCAGCGATCGCCTCGCCTTTGCCGAAGTCCTCGCCAGCGAAACCCCCCTCGATGCTCCCATGGCAGAAACCTATCAACTCCTCGACCTCGACCCCGCCGAAACTACCACCCTCGAAGCCTATCTTCAAGAGTATTTCTCCCGCATCATGAGCAAACTCAAGGAAATCGGCTACGAAAAAGAAAAAGAGAAAAAACGTCGCAAGAAAAAAAATATTAAAGCAAAATAGGCACGAGAAAGAAAACCTCCCTTCTCCTTGTGCCAACTGTGTAGTTTTAGGGTCAATCCCGCCCCTAACGACACAGGTAAAACCGCTATCCCTTAAAATTGCTGTACTCCATTCTTTACATAAAGCACCGTGCCGAAAATAGGCATCCTGTTCAATGACATTAAGCCCACCGCCTGCCGCATTGCCCAAGAGCTAGAAGAATCCCTCACCGCGGCCGGTCATGAAGTCTGCGTACGTTCTAGCCAAGGGGGCCTCCTGGGCTACCATCAAGGCGATCAACTGCCCTGCCCCGTTCCCACTGAATCTCTGATTCCCGACGGTTTCGACAACACCATGAGCTTTGGGATTGTCCTCGGTGGCGATGGCACGGTTTTGGCTGCCTGTCGGCAAGTGGCGGCGTTAGAACTCCCGCTGCTTGCGGTTAATACCGGTCACATGGGGTTTTTAACCGAAACCTACGTCAACCAATTGCCTCTGGCGTTAGAAGCCGTCCAAGCGGGGAACTATCAGCTTGAAACCCGCTCCATGCTCAATGTCCAGGTGTATCGCCAAGATACCCTCCTCTGGGAAGCCCTCTGTTTAAATGAAACGGTTTTACACCGGGAACCCCTCACCAGCATGTGCCATTTTGAAATCAAAATTGGCCACCATGCCCCCGTCGATATTGCCGCCGATGGGGTGATCATCTCCACCCCCACCGGCTCCACGGCCTATTCCCTCAGCACGGGCGGGCCGGTGTTAACCCCCGATGTGCCCGTGTTGCAACTTGTTCCCATTTGTCCCCATTCCCTCGCCTCGCGGGCTTTGGTGTTTTCCGAGACTAATCCGGTGCAGATTTTCCCGGCTACGCCCAATCCGATGGTGATGGTGGTGGATGGCAATGGTGGCTGTCCGGTGCTGCCCCAGGATCGACTGTTGGTGCAGCGATCGCAATACTCCGCCCACTTCATTCGCCTCCAATCCCCCGAATTCTTCCGCATCCTCCGCGAAAAACTCGGCTGGGGACTGCCCCACATCGCCAAACCCACCTCCGTCGAACTTCCCTAACCCCGTCGTATTCTGCAAGGCAGCAACCACCAAGGGTCGGGCCGGTCGTTCGGGTCCCATCTCCCTCGGAGATCACCCGCCCGTCTTTACCGAAAAAATGGGTTTAAAGCCTCGTCCTTCTAGGACGGCTTCAGACGTGTGATGTATAATCCGAAGTATAGCGGATAGGGTAATCAACCGCTCTAAAAACCCAGTTGCCGAAAGGTACAACGCTGAACCTTGAAAATTGAATCTATGCGGTTCTACTGCATTTTTCTAAGCTCTACCTCGCAGTAGGTAAAAGATTCAGAGGAGCTAGACAAACAGTTTTTTTGAAACCTATTGTTTCAAATCAAAAAGAACTTGGAGCAATCTAACTCCAACTAGGGTAGGGCATACCCGAAGTCGCTTGGGGAGAGTCCCACCTCTGAGCTAGACACTGCAAGGTATCTAGTTTAAGTGGTCTCGTTGAACCAAGAATCCCCACGCCTTATGAACCTTAAGCAAATAATCCGGTAATTTCGTAGTGCGAGCATCTTGCTCGCTAGAGGTTTAGAGCCTTTTTCAATTACCGGATTTAATATTTAACCTCCATTAGGCTGGGGAGTGTCAATCCGTTCCCCTCCCAACTGTGGAACTGTAGCTGAGACTACCTCAAATCAGCCCTGATCATGGGACGCTACTGTCGATCTGTGGTGAGATGACCCCATGAAAACCCCGCCCGAACTGGAAGTCTATAACCTGACCAAACGGTTTGGTTCCCTCGTTGCTCTTGACCAAGTTTCGATGAAAGTGCGCCCCGGTACAATCCACGCGCTGCTCGGTGAAAATGGGGCGGGAAAAAGCACCCTCGTGAAATGTGTGATGGGGTTTTATCACCCTGATCATGGTGATGTGATGATCGGCAAACAAGCCCGCCAGATTGACAATCCCCGCGACGCGCACCATTTTGGCGTTGGCATGGTCTATCAACATTTCACCTCTGTCCCCGCCATGACCGTTGCGGAAAATCTCGTCCTGGCCCGCAACGAATCCCAACACCTGATCAATTGGGCCCAGGAACGGGAACAATTAGCGGCGTTTATGGATACTTCTCCTTTTCAAATTCCCCTCGATGTTCCGGTCGCACAACTGGCCGCCGGTCAAAAACAAAAACTCGAAATCCTCAAACAGATCTACCTCAAAAGCACCGTCCTGATCCTTGATGAACCGACCTCAGTCCTCACCCCTAACGAAGCCGATGAAGTGCTGGGACTGTTGCGCGAAGAGGTGACAGCGGGCAAACTGAGCATCCTCCTGATTACCCACAAATTCCGCGAAGTCTCTGCCTTTACCGATGAGGTGACGGTGTTGCGGAAGGGCAAATGGGCCGGGAGTGGGCTGGTGGCGGATCTTTCCGTGGCGGAGATGTCGGCGATGATGCTTGGTGAAAGTAAGGAGCGCAAAGAGGTGGCCAAAGAAGGCGACCCGACGCAGTTACCCATGTTGGCGGTGCAGGGGTTGGGGGCGGATAAGGATAATGGCTTACCGGCGATCGCAAATCTTTCCCTCACGGTCCATCGCGGCGAAATTGTCGGAATTGCGGGCGTATCGGGCAATGGCCAAAAGGAATTTGTCGAGGTTTTGGCAGGACAGCGATCGCCCACCGCCGGCACGATCACCGTCAACGGCGAACCCTACCGCGCCACCCGCGCAGAAATGACCCGCCATCGCATCTTCGCCCTCCCCGAAGAACCCTTAAAAAATGCCTGCGTTCCCCATATGTCCGTCGCGGAAAACATGGCCCTACGCACCTTCGATCGCCCCCCCCAAGCCAAATGGAGCATTTGGCTGATCTGGTCAGCGATTCGCCACATGGCCACGGGCCTGATCGCCTCCTTTAAAGTGAAAACCCCCTCCCCCGATACCCCCATCGAAAACCTCTCCGGGGGCAATGTCCAGCGGGCCGTCCTGGCGCGGGAACTGTCCGAGGAGGGGATTCAACTCCTGATCGCGGCTAACCCCTGTTTTGGTCTGGACTTTGCCGCTGTGGATGATATTCACAGCCAAATCGTAGCGGCCCGCAATCGCGGTGTGGCGGTGTTGTTGGTCAGTGAAGATTTAGACGAGTTATTGGTGTTAAGCGATCGCCTCATCGTCATGAGCGAGGGCAAATTTGTCTACGAAAGTGCGATCGCTGATGCCGACCTCGCCACCATCGGCCCCGCCATGGCCGGTCACTAACCGTTATTCCTCCCTGCAATCACACAATTTGCTCTAACCAATACTGCCAGCGTTCAACCTCGCTCAAAGCAGTAGCGTTTTGGAGGGCATTGAAATCAGTGGCAAAGGGAGATAACTGTTTTAATGCTCTGGGGTTGATGCCAAACCGCTGTTTAAAGAGGCGACTAAAATTTGCATAGTTGGTGAATCCCCATGCGTCAGCAACATCTTGCACGCGCTGGGAGTCCGTCGCTTGGAGGCGTTTCAGAACTTGATAGCAACCCAGGAGTCGCTGCTCTCGAATATAAGACATAACCCCTCCCAAGGGTTGGAACAAACGATAGACCGTGGCTCGCGAACAATGATGGGCTTTGCAAAGATGCTCAACACCTAGATCAGATCGGTGTAGATTCGCCTGAATATAGCGTTGCAGCACTTGCAGCGTAGTTAACTGCAGTTGTCGACGAGCAATGTCATTCCATTGGTTAGACAATAGGCCATTCAAGAGGCCCATGATGCCAGCACTAACAATGGGAGCATCCGTTTGCGTCATGCAGGGAAGTTGTTGCCAGATGGTATGCATCGCCGTCAGAACTAAGCGACCTTGGGGCGAATTGAGGGCCCAAGACAACGAGGGAGCATCCGTATAGATCTTGTCATGATCGACTAGGAGATGGCGGGGAATAATGAGGCCGATAAGATGGTCAGTCTGGCCACAGACTTGATAGGAATGAGCCGAGTCCAAGATCCAGATCCGATCGGATTTCAGTAAAAGGGGTGTGCCATTATCTAAGCTTCCTTGCATTTGCCCTTTGCCGTAGTGCTGCAACGTCAGAAAATCGGAATCGCTATCAGAGAGTTTTCGCGATGGCCGAATCATCTGAACCGTGTCAAATGTGGTTTTGGTAACAATCAGTTGATCGAGGAGATAGCTATTTAGCGTGTATGAAAAACTGGTGGTCTCTTGCATCGGTTCAACATCGAATGACGGGGCGAGGAACTGTCGCCAAGCATCAAATTGATGTTCCGTCGGAAGATTTGCGCTATTGAACTGAATCTGAGCAAGCTGGTCAGGGTAATTTGTTCGTTCTGAGTTTGAGGACATTCTTGCCTAATCTGAAATGTGAAACAAAATGGGTTTTCCGAGTTTAGGGTGGGAAAAAAATGAGTCCAACGAGATATAAAGGATTTCAGCGATCAAGATTCTGACATTCTGTATCAAATTGCACATTTGATACCTCAAACTCCGAAGACCCCAAAATATTAGGTTTCAGAGCTTGAAAATAGTTGAACCTTATTCATATAGGAATCAAACAAGATCCATATATATCAGGGGTTTCAGGCATTCCTCTTGAGTTGAGTCACTCACAATCAAATGAATGCTTATCCCCCCTTTGTATCACAACTTCAAAATCTTGAGACAAATTTGTAAGAAAAGATGGGACAAATCAATACATCCCTAGTCATTATTCGGATTTTTTCAACCTATGATGTGAGACAAAGGACGGTGTAGCCATCAGTATAATCATGATTTAAACTCTAATTCACAAATCCTGAGGCAACAATTTGGACAGCTTTAAATTACCAAAATAGAGTACGGGTTTCAGTCCCCATCTCAAAAAGTGTCCGGAGTATTTTCCTTTATGACTTGACTGGTATAACTGATGATTTTGGAGCACAGAAAATGCGAAACAGTCCATTGGTCAGCATTATCATCAATAACTATAATTATCAAAATTTTATTGAGCAATCTATCTCAAGTGCATTGAATCAGTGTTATCAAAATATTGAAGTTATTGTTGTTGATGATGGTTCGACTGATAATTCAAGAGAGCGTATAGCAAACTTCAACGATAGTATTACGACAGTTTTCAAGGAAAATGCAGGGCAAGCTTCGACATTTAATATTGGCTTCAAAAAAAGCCGAGGAGAGATTATTTGTTTTCTTGATGCCGATGATTTATGTTTTCCAAACAAAGCATCAAGTGTGGTAGAGATCTTGTGTGGAGTGGAAAATCAAAATCTTGCATGGTGTTATCATTACCTTCTTCAAGTTCAAGAAGATGGAATTATTGATCCTCAAAGATATCAACCTCAACAACCCAATCAAGAAACAAAAAAAGTTCATGTAATGGATTTTAGAAAGCATATTAAAAACGGAGTGCGCCCTAACTTTGTACCTTCCACCTCTGGACTTTGTTTTAAAAGAAATGTGCTAGAAAAAATCCTTCCCATGCCCACAAAAGATGGCATATTGATTAGTGACATGTACTTGAAGTATGTTGCCGTATTTTTAGGCAAAGGTGCTGTTTTCGATGAGATGTTGGGAATCTATAGAAGGCATTCTAATAATTTATATGCCACAGACATTAAGGATAAACAAAAAATTGGCGCAGGCATTGACACTTATACATCTTATGCATTTCTAGAGAATTTCCCTGGATTAAAAAAACTATCCATCAAGATGTCTTCAAAAGCATTAGCTTATTACCTTCACCACACTTCCGAGCTTCAAAAAAACAAACATATTATTGCTGATTTTTTTAAGAAAATCGATTCTTTCTCTGTGATTCAAATTTTAATATCAACACTTTATTATTATTTCAAGTATTATTTTTGCAATCTCTATTGATATTTTCTTGAACGTACTGTAACACTTAATTTCTCATTGCAATAACTAGAGTTTACACCTTAAAACGCTCCCATGATTCTTGATTCTTTACTGTATCTTTCCGATGGGAAACTGCCCTCTCCCCTGGCAGACTCTATTCAAATCACGAAGATGTCAGAGGTGTTCGGTCAGCAACTTCACCATTTTGAACTTGTGGCGAGTGGGGATTGGCGATCGCTGTTCATCGCTCCGATGGATCAACCCTTTGCAACGTGGTACGGTGTGCAAACCCCTTTCACGCTCAGACGTCTCCCCATTCTCAGACATGCACCAGCCGTCTTTGATCCGGAGGCTTACGCACCCAGAGGCTATATCAAAGCCGCCTTAGCCTACGCACAGTGGCTGAAACAGTATGCAAAATTGCGGCGCTGGACTCAAGTCGTTTATACCCGAACGCCATTTTTCGTGCCGTTTCTGCTGCAACAGCGGCATCCTATCATCCTGGAATATCATGAACCGCTCGGCTCAAGGGCCTTTGAACGATCCTGGTGGCATCATCCGAACTTTTTGGGTGTGGTCACGACGGGGCCAGAACTAGCCCAGGGCTACCAAGCCTTGGGGGCCCGGCCCCACCAAATTTATATTCAACCCAATGCTGCGGCCACGGGACTGTTTCAACCCGCTCAAACCCAAACCGAGGCCCGCCATACCCTCAATTGGTCGTGCGATCGCCCCATTCTCATGTACGCGGGTCAACTGTTCGACTATAAAGGCATTCCGCTAATTTTGAATCTGGCCGCTCGACTTCCCCACTGTCAGTTTGTCCTCGTGGGGGGAACCCCGGAAGATGTCGAGCGGGTTCGGGCGATCGCCGCCGCCCGACATCTCACCAACGTGCAACTCACCGGCCATATTTCTCAGCAGCAGTTACCCACCTATTTATATGCAGCCGATATCCTCTTACTCACCACTAGTAAACATTGGGATCAAGCCCCGGTCACCTCACCGTTAAAGTTGTTTGACTATATGTCTGTACAGCAGCCCATCGTGGCATCCAATCTTCCAAATATTGCCACCATTTTAAAAGATGGGTACAACGGGCGTTTGGCTCAACCGGATGATGTTGAATCATTTGCTGAGGCTATTCTTGATTTATTAGCTCAACCCAAGCAAGCGCAGGTACTAGCTCAGCAAGCCTATCTCACCGTACAGCAAAAGACTTGGACAATCCGTGCTCAACGCATCATTCAATTCATCGAACAACGACTATGGGCTGTGATGACATAAACAGTAAAAATCGCCCAAATTGCCAAGCTTATTGATAAATGAGACCAGATGCAACAGATAATTCGAGAACTAATTCCACCTCTACTTCTCAAGATCACGACAAACATTCATCATCGACTATTCAAGGTACACCCTCAACCGCCGTCACCGTTTGCCTATGGTGTTGAACAACCACCCGAATTTTATGATCACACCTATCAATCTAAAGCACATTGGAAAAAACATTACACCGCCTCTCATTATTACCCCCTCTGGACGGTGATTGCTGACCGCATTCGTCACCTCCGAGTTAATAAAGTTGTTGATATTGGGTGTGGTCCGGGTCAGGTGGCTTGTTTGCTGCGTGATATCCAAGTTCCTGACTATATCGGACTAGATTTTAGTCCGGCTCGGATTGCGAAAGCTCGCTCTGTTTGTCCTGAATATGAGTTTAGGGTGGCTGATATTTTCAAAAATAATCTTCTTGCACTGGGTGATTATGATTGTGTTTTAATCATGGAATTTTTGGAACATATTGAACAAGATCTAACCGTGCTCAATCAAGTTTTTCCATCGACAATAGTATTAGGCACCTGATTGACTGACAAAAGAAGTGGTAGGGATAGCTAAAGAGGTTGCCCTGACTGAAATACAGAGAATTAAGAAATGGGAGTCAGTCCTCTAGAATTGAGTTACCACAACAAAACTCTGGAGAACTGTGAAAAAAACTCCCAAATTTACAATGCCCTGAAAACCTGGTTGGGTCAAGACATCCCCTGGGCGCATCTGAGCCACCTGACTACCTGCATCTGGATGGTCATCGCCGTCATCCAAACCGGAGCAGTCAACCTCACGAAATGGCTGCCGTATCTGCCCTGTCGAGGATTGTTTGCCCAAAGTAAACAGCGGCGAGTCCGACGCTGGCTGGGCAATAGCCGCATCAATATTCATCGACTCTACAAACCCATCATCAAAGCCGCCTTAGCCGATTGGCAGGATGAGGTGATGTACCTGAGCTTAGACACCTCACTATTTTGGGATGAGTATTGTCTGATTCGGGTGGCTGTGGTGCATCGCGGTCGTGCTTTACCCCTAGGCTGGCGTGTGTTGGCTCATCCCAGTGCCTCGGTTGCCGCCAACACCTACCGAGAACTGCTCCAAGATGTCGCTCGACTCCTACCGCAAGGGGTGAAGGTGGTGCTGCTGGCTGACCGTGGCTTTGTGCAGACGGAGACTATGACGCTGGTGCGCACCTTCGGCTGGCATTATCGCATCCGCATCAAAAGCAATACCTGGCTTTGGCACTCTGCCAAGGGCTGGAGCCAACCAAAAGCGTTTCATCTCAAACCCGGTGAAGCCCTCTGCTGGCACAACGTCAAACTTCACAAAGGTGAATGGTATGGTCCGGTTCATGTCATTTTCGGTCGCAACAATGTCAATGGCGAGTTTTGGGCGGTTGTCAGTGATGAACCGACCCACCTCCAGACTTTTGCTGAGTATGGTCTCCGGTTTGATATCGAGGAGGCGTTTCTCGATGACCAGTCTGGGGGTTGGCACCTCCAATCTTCCCAACTTCGCTCAGTTTGTGTTCTTTCCCGTCTCTGCTTCATTCTGGCTCTGGCGACTCTCTATGTCTCAGCTCAGGGTCTTGAGGTTGTCCAATCGGGCAAGCGTCGCTGGGTTGACCCCCATTGGTTTCGCGGCAATAGCTATTTTCGTATCGGTCTTGAGTGGATTCGTACTGCTCTCCTTGAGGGCTGGCGCTTGATTCGGCTTGTTGCTTTCTTTTCTAATTCTGACCCTGAACCGGCTATGGCTTCTCGTCCTCAGCATCGGCAACGCTCTTATCGCCTTGAATTCCAGTTTTGCTCTTTTTCTTACTCCCCTGACTGAATCTTTTGTCCGTCAATCAGATTAGGCACTGTGCCAAATTTTCCAGCGGCGGGCCATGTGCGTCATTTTGATAGTGTTGATGCGGTTCAAGCCCGGTATGCGTCCCTCTTCAAAACTTTGGAGGTGACTGAAGTTTTAGCAAATGAGCAGGGTAAAACGTACTATATTTTGCAGGGTGTGCGCTAAATAGCAGCCGTTGAATAGCGCGATCGCCTCATCGTCATGAGTGAGGGTAAGTTTGTCTACGAAAGTGCGATCGCTGATGCCGACCTCGCCACCATCGGCCCCGCCATGGCCGGTCACTAACACATACCAACGGTTTGAGGACTACGATGGACGTGAAAAGGTAACTGTTGAACAGATTGAGGTAAATGATGCGAACGTGGCAAACGTGGCTTGGACTGTGTCTCCTCCTGGGCAGTTGTCAGCCCTTAGCACTCGAACCGGACAACAGCGATCGCGCCGCCACCCCCTCCACCGCGATCGCCCCCACCGCCGCAGCCCCAAGCACCGCAGCGACAGCGATCGCTACCCAACCCCTCAACCCCACGCCGATCACCATTGCCCTCGACGAGCTTCCCGCCCCCTACGCCTCCAACAGCGTCCGCAAATCGCCGCAGGTTATCGCCCCACCCGCCGATGCCTCCCTCAATGTTCCGGCTGGATTCGTGGTCAATCTCTTCGCGGACGGATTGGATAGTCCCCGCTGGCTCGCGCTGACCCCCAGTGGTGATGTCCTCGTCACAGAAACCCGCCAAAATCGCATCCGTCGCCTGATTGACGCAGATCGTGATGGTGTTGCCGAGCGCGTCGAAACCTTTGCCAGCGCGGCGAACGGTTTAGATATTCCCTTCGGCATGGCCTTTGCAGCGGGGTATTTTTTCCTGGGCAATACGGACGAGGTGCGGCGCTATCCCTTTACCACTGGGCAAACGGCATTGGAAGGAAAAGGCGATCGCATCGTCGCCTTGCCGGGGGGTGGATATAACCAGCATTGGACTCGCAATGTCGTGGTTTCGCCAGAGGGCGATCGCCTCTACATTTCCATCGGTTCGCGCTCCAATGCCGACATAGAACCCCTACCCCGTGCATCGGTGCAAACCCTGGCCCTCGACGGTCAAAGCCTCGAAACCTTTGCCAGCGGTCTCCGTAATCCCGTCGGTTTAGATTTTCATCCCGTCACCGGCGAGCTCTACACCACCGTTAACGAGCGCGACGGCCTCGGCGATGACCTCGTACCGGACTACTTCACCCGCATCCAAGCCGGCGAATTTTTCGGCTGGCCCTATGCCTACCTCACACCACAAAATTTAGATCCGCGCCACCAAACCAACGGCCAAAGCACAGCCCCCGATCTCGTCCGTCAAACCCAATTGCCCGATGTCCTCTTCCAATCCCATTCGGCAGCGTTGGGGTTGCAATTTTATGACGGCAACACCTTCCCCGATCGCTACCAAAACGGCGCATTCGTCGCCTTCCGGGGGTCATGGAATCGGAGCACCGGAACAGGCTATAAAGTGGTTTTCATTCCCTTCGATGCCAACGGTCGGCCCGTGGGTCACTATGAAGACTTTTTAACCGGATTTTTGGTCAATCCCAGCGGCCCGACAACCTGGGCACGGCCCGTGGGACTCTTGGTGATGCCCGATGGCTCGTTATTAATGACAGACGAGGCTAATCATCGCATCTATCGCATTCAATATCGCCCCTAACGGCGTGAGGGTTGGTGGGTTGATGGAAGTGCGATCGCACCACCATCCGCCCCGCCACTGTCAGCCCCATCATGGCCGGTCATTAACTCGGTACTGGTCAATCAAGCTTTTAAGAGATGTAACGCTGAACCGCAGCGACAATCTGTTCACCATACTGATAAATATCCGAGAGATTTTCAATCGGATTCTTGGTTTCATTCCTGTCTGCGTCAAACGTCCCAAGATATTTTTGGCGAGAATTGAACCACAGTCTACACACTGGTTTCCGATTATTATCGTCAAATAAAATGCTCATGTATGTTTTAACATCACGATAAGCAACTCGCTCTGGATCAATAACCTTAGTTACGATCGCACGAATAATCCGAAATGCTTCTAACTCTTCTTCTGTTGTGACAATATTACTGGTAACAACCTCTTCTTCAATAGGTGATTCTACTTCCGGATCTGCCTCCTTTCCTTCCGGTTCAAGTGCCGAACGAAGACGATCATTGATTTTTTCACTAACAAACTGATTCAGAGCCTTTTTAACTAAAGGCATAAAACTTTCCTTTGCATTACCCACAAATCGACCACCAGGATTAGTTTTGCTAAAAAAGTACTTACAAAACTCTTCATCTGGTGAATCATATTGCTCTGATAAAACCTTTTTGATTGCTGATGTGTATTTAAGCTCACTAGCCGTGCTGAGAATTCTTTCTAAATCAAAATTATCTTTGGCAAGTTTTTTGACTTCCTGCAAAGTATGGGGGCGAGGATCTTCAAGATCCAGCTCTAGGAATGATCGAGAATCCATTTTATTGGATGCTTCTAGATCCGAATAAAAATAATATTGTGTGCCATTTGTGAGCACTGCAATTCTTGCTTTGGTGACTGAAAAATACCGAAAAAGCTGTGATTTTTCAGCTTGTCCTAGATCAGTTCCAGCTTTTTTACATTCAAAGATTAGAATTACTTCCCCATTACTCAAAATCGCATAGTCAACCTTCTCACCTTTTTTCGTACCAACATCTGCTGTAAATTCAGGAATGACCTCTTGAGGATTGAAGATGTCATACCCCAACGCTGCAATAAAGGGCATGATTAAAGCGTTCTTTGTTGCTTCTTCTGTTTCTAGGTGATCGACTAATTTGGGAAGACGCTGAATAAGAGCAGCAATTTTTTCATCAAATGACATTTTGGTGACTCCTTAACATCAAGATTGGCTAAAAGTTACGATGAAAGCTTTTTGAGCCTAACGACTCAAACTCATTTCCGGTACATACAGTGACAAAAGCATTGATGGAATGGCTACGATCGGAGGCGATCTTTAACTTTCTTGGAATAAAAATCCTGAATTTTCCTTTTGACAGCAGGTTAGGTAATCTAACTCATATCGTACCCCAAGCGTACATTTTGACCCAACAATGTCCGATCATTTTGGCGTTGTTCACATTTGCATATATAAAAAAAACTCCCGACAGATTCGCCGGGAGGAGTGGAGGGGCTTAAATAGTACCGGATAGTCCTGATAATTTTGAGGCTTTGAGCATGTGATAAGTGATCAGGAGTTGGGTGAGGGCGAGGGGGAAACTTTGGAGAATTTCGCCCGTGGTGCCGACGAGATTTCCGATCGCATCATTGCCCGTCAAACTGCAAAACTGGCCGAGGTAGGGGACTTCAGTACAGAGTAACCGTTCGAGTTCTTGCACCTGTTGCGCTGTGGCATGGCCGTCAATTTCAAGCACATCAACGGGTTTGCCCATGTCGCGATCCAGTTCGAGGCGGATGGCGTTGCCAAGGTGATTGCCCTGGGCGTGGAGAATGTCGCTGAAATCCGGGTGGGGAATCGTGGGACGAAGGACGAGGCGCACATTGAGCAGGAGATCATCGGCGCTCGACTCGTTGGCAGGAGGATAGAACGAAACCACCACATCCGCCCATTGGCGTTGGGGGCGAATGTAGGCTTCGGAGTCGGGTTCGCGTTTGCGCAGTTGTTCGATCACGGCTTCTTCGGTGTAGCCACGTTTGCGGGTGTCGCGTTTAACTTTCCAGGTGGCGCGGAGGGTTTCAGGCGGGGCGAGGTAGACCTTGACATCGTAGCTGTCCCGCATGGCACGGGTGGAATAGCCGAGGAGACCTTCGACGATCACGAATTTGCGGGGGGTGATGTATTCCGGGGGGTCAAACATCCCGGTGTCGTGGTTGTAGATCGGTTTGAGGATCGGTTGACCGGTGCGGAGGAGACTGAGGTGTTGTTGGATGATGTCGAGATAGTTGCAGTCTGGAGCGAGGGCGGAAATTCCGAGTTCGGCACGTTGGACGCGATCGTAACGGTGGTAGTCATCGGTGCAGATGACGGTGACGTTTTCTTCGCCGAGGATTTGGGCGATCCCACGGGTGAGGGTGGTTTTTCCGGCTGCACTGTCCCCAACAATGCCAAGAATAATCGGACGTTCGCTCATAGCTTGTTCTGCTCTCTCGTAAATAAATATCCGTTCACTGTATCAAGTTGTGCCACGGTTATTTGGTGATTTTGAGCAGAATTGAGGGCAACGATTTGATTTAAGGCGTGGCGGGGATGGTTTGGGGGAGGGGCCAAAGACGTTCAAGATCGAGTTGGGTGGCGATCGCAGCTAACGGTGCCGGATCATGGCGATCGCGCTCACTCAAATGGGGCAATACACCGAGGACGGGCACTTGGGTCAGGGATTCAATCAGGGCGATGGGTGTCCATTGGGCCAACTGTTCCGGGGTGACGGGTTGGGCGCAACTGAGGACGATGCCCCGCAGGGGGAGGTTGAGCGATCGCGCCAGGGCAACGTTGGCCACCGTTTGTGCGATCGCCCCCAATTTCACCGGCACCACCAGCACCGCCTCCCAACGCCACATCGCCGCCACATCCGCCACCGTCAATTCATCGGTGACCGGCGACCCTAAACCGCCAACCCCTTCCACGAGGACGAACTCATGGGCCTGCTGGAGTTTTTGATAAGCCTGCCAAACAACAGCGAGATCCACGGTGCGACCTTCAGCCGCAGCAGCCAAGGGCGGCGCGATCGGGGCGGCAAACTGCAACGGCACGAGGGTGTCGGGGTCTTGGGGCAGGGTGAACAGTTGGCGGTAGAGTTCCCCATCTCCAATGCCCGACTGCACCAACTTCAGCAAGCCCAAACTCTGGGGGTCGCGGTATTGCTGCCAATAGGCCACGAGGGCGGTGGTGAGGACGGTTTTCCCCACATCGGTATCGGTTCCGGTGATGATCAAACTCATAATTCAGCACAAAGATTGTCGAGGGCGGTTTTCAGTTCGTCAATGCTGGTGGTGGCGGTGCCAAATTGGCGCACGACGATGCTCGCGGCGAGATTGCCCAACACCGCCGCTTCCCACTCCGTCGCCCCTAGACAGAGGGCAAGGGTGAGGGCGGCGACGACGGTATCGCCTGCACCCGTGACATCAAAGACATCGGTGCGGTTGAAGGCGGGAATGTGTTGGAGGGTATTGTGGCGATCGCACAGGGTCATCCCCTCATCACCCCGCGTAATCAGCATATTCTGCGCCTGGGTGAGGCGGCGTAGATCCTGGGTGGCGCGTTCGACGGCGGCGGTGTCGGGGAGGGGATACCCGGCAGCGGCTTCGGCTTCCGGGAGGTTGGGGGTGAAGATCGTCGCGCCTTGGTAGCGGGGTAGGTCTTTTTGGGTGTCGATAATGGTGCGATCGTGCTGGAGTGCCGCTTCAATCACAGGCGGCGCAAACACCCCTTCGCCATAGTCCGAACAGACCACCGCATCCACATCCTGCTGCTGTTCACGGATTAAGGCGGCTAACTGAAGCTGCACTTCTAAACTGGGGGAATCATCGGATTTGCGATCGACCCGCACCACCTGCTGTGTCACCGATTGCCGCGCATGGCCTGCGATCCGGGTTTTCGTCACCGTCGGCCGACTCGGATCAACCACGATCCCCGCCGTCTCAATCCCCGCAGCGGCAAAAATATCCCGCAACGCCTCCCCCTGCACATCTTTGCCAATGATGCCCACAGCTTTCACCTTGGCCCCCAATTTCGCCAGGTTATAGATCGCATTGGCCCCGCCCCCCGGAATTTGTCGGGTAAACTCATGGCGCAAAATCAACACCGGGGCTTCGCGGGAAATGCGTTCCACTTGCCCGGTGAGAAATTCATCCAGGGTCAAATCTCCCACCACTAGCACTTTGGGTTCCACAAAGCGATCGAGCAACTGATGAAGGCGGGTCTGGGCCGATCGCAGGTCATCGAAAAACGAAGCCGGGGTAGTCATAGGGGCGTTAGTCTGCGGGATCAGGGTCGGGGCTTGCTGCGGGATCGGGGCTACTGTCCGAGTCCACGGCTGCCTCTGTTTCAGGGGGTGTTTCCTCTGCTGCGGGTGTTTCAGCCGGTGTGGGGCTGGGTTCCGGTCGGGCAGGTACGGCTAAAGTGGGGCATTGGTCGCGATCGTAAGTGAAGGGAACGGTGATTTTAAATGGGGTCGGGCGGTTGACCTCCGGAAAACTGAGGCTGGTGACTTGCGATCGCGCCTGAGCATTAAAAATTTGATGGCCCGCGCTGCGAATCAACTCCACATTCGTCACCGTCCCACCGGGCTGCACCTCCACGCCATAAATGCTCGTCCCCGACAACCGCCGCAAACAGGCATCGTCCGGATAGATTCCAGCAACGGTTAAGGCACGAGGTTGAGCCGTAACCGAGGCCAACCACCGCGCATTATTTTCGTCCGCTTCGGCATCGGTGGTGTTGATTGGGTTGCGGCTGAGACTGTCGCGGCGGGCTTCGATATCCCGCAGCACCGGGTTTTCGGGGGTACTGGGTTGAGCGGCGATCGCGCCCTCTGACGGATCAGCCGGATCAGCAGCGGGGGGCGTTGGGGCAGTGGCGGCCCCGCTGCCCTCAGCGGTTTTTTCTGGGCGCGATCGGTTCGGTTGATTAAACACCGCCGCAATCCCCGATTGGCGTGGCCGAGGCAGCAAGTCGCCCGGATTTTCATATTCCTGCAACCGAAAATCATCGCCCGCATTGGCAATATCGAAAGGAGATTGGGGCCGATTGGAGTTGGGACGCGCCGGATTACCAGGGTTGGGGGCGGAACTGAGGCGCGAGGGCGGTTGAAGAATGGTTTTACTCGGCCGGGGGGGCAGGGCGTTGGGGCGATCGCCGGCCCCCGAATTGTTGGGCGCGGGTTGAATCGGATATTGGTAGGGAATGGTGGCAGCCGATCCCGGATTCTGGGGGGACTGTTGCGGCCCCGGAAGCGGTCGGGATGATGGATTGCTCCGAAGTGGGGAGTTGGGGAGTTGGTTGAGGTCAGGGATGGGGTATTGGGGCGATCGCACCGCAATATCCGGTAACCCAGCACTGACCGATGCGGGCATGGTCACAGCAAGGGGCAGGCGGCTGAAATCCTGGGCAGAGAGTTCCACCATGCCCACCTGATTACGCGGTGATCCCACATCGCCGCTGAGGAGGGGCCCATCGGCAAAAAACGGCAGGGAGGGCAACGCCACACCGAGCATGGCGTGCATTCCCACCGAGGCATAGGCCGCGATCGCCGTGGGTTGACGGATGCTACTGGCAAGAATTGCCCAAATTGACGGAAGGGTCATAGCGAATGATCAGGAGCGACAGGTCGATTATGAATGATCAAGACTGAGAAGTAGCTCAATTGTAGCGTGGGGCGATCGCGCAAATCGTCATAAATCTGCTGATCCGGCATCGTGGCTCGTTCTACGACCCAACTGCGATCCAAGAGTTCCCACTGCCGCAACACCTGCCACACCTGCCCATACACCGACCCCACCTTCAACAACACCACCACATCCGCCCACTGCAACACCTTTTCCAATTCCGCCACCCGATACAACGCCGGCAGCACTACATATCGCTGCCCCTGACAGGTGAGGGGAATCCCCAGGGTGGCAGCAGCGGCGTAGGGCGACGACACCCCCGGCACGGTTTCGATCGTCACTTCTGGATGGTGTTCCCGCAGGGTTTGGGCGAGGTAGGTAAAGGTGCTGTAAAAACTCACATCCCCCTCGCAGGCAAAGGCCACATCTTGACCTTGGGCCAGATAGTCCCACACTTGATCGGCGGCCTGCTGCCAAGCGTTCATGAGGATGTCTTCGTCACGGGTGTAGGGAAAATCGAGGGGGAGCAGGTGTTGTTGGCTGGTAAACCAGGGGGTAATAATTCGTTCGGCGATACCGGGCTTTTGGTGGAGACCGGCCGGAAAGGCAATCACATCGGCCTGACGCAGTAGCCGCAACCCTTTGAGCGTAATGAGCTCAGGGTCGCCAGTACCGACGCTGATACCGTAAAGATGACCAAGGGAGGCGACAGGGGACAAGGGCGTGAGTGGAACGGGGACTGCAATAATTTCAGGCTTTATCTTAACGGATCAGGATAGTGCTGTTGGCCGCGATCGCCAACAGTCTGGTTAGGGTTTTGACTCCGCAGGGTAAAACTAGGGAAAGGATGAATCACAGATTGAGGAATCAAATCATGGTGCAGGGGTGGGCTGGAATGCTACGGGGGTTAGGGTTGGGGCTAATCGGTGGCGGTGCGATCGCGCTGTCCCTCGCCTCTGCAACGATGGGCCAGCGGATTCATGACCCGGATTTTTTTGAACAGGGGCGCGATCGCCTCGAACAGGAAATCGATCGCCTCAACCAACCCGAACCGGAATCGGTGCTGCGATCGCGCCCAGACTCGATCTGGTTGGTGGTCACCTCTGCTCCCGGTCAGTTTCGCGTCGCTGTGCCGTCCCCCGTTACCCCCCAAGACCCGATCACCCTCGATCTCCCCAGCGGAACCCTCACGGCCCAAGGTGCGATCGCGACCTACGAAAACACAGAATATGTGGTCGCCTTTGCCGACTACGCCACCCCCACCGCCACCCCTGCCCAACGCCTCACCGAACTCCGCGACTACATGGTGCAGGATACCGACTGGGCGATCGCCCAAGATCAATCCATGCCCCTCGGCGCGTTTCCCGGTCGGCAGTTCGTCCTCTTCAGTCCCCAACAGATGATCACCTATCGCTTTTATCTCGTCGGGACGCGCCTCTATATCCTCGGTGTCCTCCACGCCCCGGAGCGCGATCGCACCACGGAAACCGAGCGATTTTTTTCATCGTTTACCCTGCTGCCACCCCCAGCCCCATCTGTACCCCCGTCTTGAACCTGCAAACCGTGAAACACTGTCCTAGCTAGTTTTTCGTTTGGAGGGAATCGCTCCGATCAAGGTTCGGTTCTACGCCCATGGCAATTGACCAGGAGCGGCTAGGATGAGGGGCAACAGCGCGTAGTACAGGCATTATGGTGAAGCAACCCAAGGGATTTCCCTCACTCGGCCAGATCGTGGGACAAAGTGAGCAACTCGATTTTCTCGAAGTGGTTCCCAGTGATGCGATCGCCCCCGCCGACACCGCCGAAGCCGAATGGTCAGCCGCGATCGCTGCCCTTAACCATTTATTGCTCAATCTCTTCGCCGCCTCCCCCCGTCCCTGCGCCGGTGTCGTCCTCGCTGGGCCTAACCCCGTCCTCCATGACCCCTATCTCCTCACCCAACTGGTCACGGGACTCTTTCGGCCGAAATCCCTCGAAGACATCGCCCTCGCCCATTTTCAACTCCCCGCCGCTGCGGATGATGCCGACCCCGACCCGATCGCCGTCACTCAGCAAGAATATCCCCTCGTCCCTAATGATCCCCTCGTGGATGAGCAATTTTGTCTCGTTTGGACGCAAGGATTAGGGGCGGTGTTCGTCCTCGATCGCGATGATCAGGGCAAACCCGCGTTTCATTTTTCCTTTAGTCCAGAAGTGCTCAGTCAAGCGTGGCAAGCCCTGCGATCGCGCCTCCGCCTCACCTGCCCCCACCACGTCGCCCCCCTCGATCGCCTCATCGCCCAACACCAACCCCCCAGCCCCGATCATCGCCTGATCACGGCCTTCCATCGGCTCATGCTCAAGCACCTACCCCAACACACCGCCCCCGCTGCCGCCCCCACCATCCAGATCAACGCCCAACCCCGCCGACCCGAAACCACCCCCACCGCCGAAGTCGAACTCCTCCAAGCCCTCACCCACGAAGTCCGCACCCCCCTCACCACAATTCGGATGCTGACGCGGTTAGTGCTGAAAAAACAGCGCACCCTCGCCGATGATGTGGTGAAACGCCTCAAGAGCATCGACCAAGAATGCACCGACCAGATCAACCGGATGGAGTTAATTTTTCGGGCGACGGAGTTGGAGTCTCAGGTGGGCGATCGCGACCTCGGCCAACTGATCCCCATCTCCCTCCAGCAAATCATCCAGCAGCACACCCCCCAATGGCAGCACCAAGCCCAACGCCGTAACATCACCCTCACCATCGTTCTCCCCGAACAACTCCCCACCATCATCAGCCACCCCGCCATGCTCGCCCAAGTCCTCACCGGCTTGATCGAACGCCTCACCCGCAGCCTCCCCAGCGGCGAAAACATCGCCGTCCAAGTCACCACCGCCGGCGATCAACTCAAACTGCAATTCCTCTCCCAAAACACCACCCTCTCCCACTCCCTCAAATCCCTAGGACAACTCCTCATGTTCCAGCCCGAAACCGGCTGCCTCAGCCTCAACCTCGATGTCACCAAAAACCTCTGCCACGCCATGGGCGGCAAACTCACCGTCCGCCAACGCCCCACCGCCGGCGAAGTCCTCACCATCTTTCTTCCCCTCACCAGCTACCGCCTGATCACCGCCTAACCCCCCAACGGGCAAGGGGCTTCAGCCTCTTGTCTTACCACGATTGTGAATGACCGGATTGTGTTTAAAATCTCCATTAGCCCGCTGTCATTGAGAGATTAGGCGGTGATCGGTGGTGTACAATTTTTTTGTCATAATCTTATATGTTGTCAATTTGTCATGACTACATCCATGCTTTCCGCAGATTTCTTACTTGTTGATTCGAGTAAAATCAAGACACTCTATGCCTATCAGCTTGATGTGGGCGAAACGAGTCTTCAAGAGATTGGGCGAAAACTAAGTTATAGAATTGATCGGTTTTTTGATCAGACTAAAATCTATTGGGCTTGGAGTTCACCACTTCTGATTAGTAACGCAGAAAAGACACCGGAGCAACTGCGTGAACTCCTGCGGCATTTGTGGACTCATCACTCAGAAGATTTTCGTGATCTTCGTTCGATTCAGTGCATAACCATCGACGGTGTGACACCACAACACCAAGCGGATTATGCGCACGCGCTCATTAACAAACGGCTCGGTTATCAGATGCGGCAAATGCTGAAGGCGGAAAATTTCGAGATGGGGAATGTTCGCATTGAGCGCCGCTATGAAACCCGCGCTTGGGATATTCAAGGTCAACCGGCTCTTTCGATTACCGTGCGATCTAATGTGATTTTGACCCAAGGATTTAGTGCGATCGCAGCCAAACTAGACGACCCAGAGAGCCTGATCGGAACCTGGGCATTGGTGACCGCCCAAGACTTTAAAGGAAAAATCATTGGCATTGTCGGCCCCTTGGCAGAGCACCGCGATCGCCTCTTCAACGCCTCCCAAGACGATCAAGTCAAGGCCCAAATCAAAGCCGCTGTTGATGATGACATTGTGGTCACACTACAAACATCATTCAAGAAGACGTATGATTATCCCCTCGCATGTCTGCAACCCAGCCTAGACATGGACACACTGACTAAATTTGACCTCGACACCTATCAAATTACCCAAGCTTGGCGGTTCTCTCCCGAAAATCGCCGTAAACTTGTCCGAAAAATCGCCGATCAAATTCGCCAAGATCAACCCTTGATCAACTCTGCTGATCATCCTCTCTTCTTCACCACTGCCGCATCCTTGCAAATTTCCAATCAAATTCGCGTTGGCAATGATCAAGCTTTTCCCTATGCAGAAAAGCAATTAATGAATCAGCTTAGAACTCACGGCATCTATCAAAAAGCAGCTAAATTCAGTCACAATGGGGGTGAATTTGTGATTGGCATCATCGATGGGCGGCGGCGACCTAACAATACAGGCTTTGGGCAAGAATTAACGAAGCTGTTGCGATCGCTAGGTTTTAACCCCAAGTTTCTCGATCCATACAGGGTGACGCAAATTTCACCAGTGACCTTAGAAACGGCAGTGAACACCGTGAAAGCGCAAAACCCGGATCTGATTTTGGGGCTCCTACCACAAAAACGGCCAGGCGATGGCTCCGTGTATGGACGCTTAAAGGCGTTGACGGTGGGGGAGGATCTGCCGAGTCAGATGGTGTATGAACCCACGTTAGGGAAAAAATATGCCGTGAACAATGTGGTGCTGGGAATGTTGGCGAAAACGGGGAATACCCTGTTTACCCTAGCGGAACCGTTGGAATTTACGGATTATGTGGTGGGGTTAGATGTGGCGCGGCAGGTGAAAGCGAATCAGCAGGGGTCCATGAATTGTACTGCGATCGCCCGCGTCTACCTCAATACCGGCCACCTCTTCGGATATCGCATCAACGACGCTCCCATTCCCGGCGAAACCCTACCCCTGAACGTCCTCGAATCCCTCTTTCCCGCTGAACATTTTGCCGGTAAACGGGTGATCATCCATCGCGATGGCCTCTTTCGGGGCGCAGAAAAACACCACCTCCACACCATCGCCCACCACCTCGGCGCAACATTCTCCTTTGTCGAAGTCCGCAAAAGTGGCGCTCCCCGTCTCTATCGCGAATACCCCAACCCCGACCCCCATCAACCCCGTTCTGTGGTGCAACCCCAAAAAGGCGACTGTCTCATCCTCAGCAACACCGCCGCCCTCATGGTGTCTAGCCTGCCCCCCTCCTCCGGTGTCACACCCCAACCCCTGCACATTCGGTGCGATCCAGCCTTGGGCATTGAGCGGGCGATTCACTCCATTTTCGCCTTAACCTTACTGCACAACGGCTCCGTGAAATCCCCCCGCCTGCCCGTTTCCCTCCATTACAGCGATAAAATCGGCTCCCTCGCCTTAAAGGGAATCAAGCCCAAAAGCCTCGATGGAGTTCTACCCTTTTGGCTTTGACGTACTCCCCCGCATAAATGACGGGGGATTCTGGGTTCAGACAGCAATTGCAGGCGTAGCCCGTCTTAATATTGCCTAGCCCAATGGACAACGCCCTGCCCATAGGGTGCTCACCCCGGAATTTTACTTCGCGCTAGCGAACGCTTTTACTGTATCACCACCGAATCAATTCGGTTATTCGCTTATATCCCCCGAATAAAATTCAGGGGGCTTTACGCATCACGCTCGTAAGGAGGATTATTGCAAATTGTCTATTCTCCTTGCCCTTGCATGCCCCTAGCGCAAACAATAAGGAATGAAGAGTCGAGGGAAAAAATGATGAAAGCTTCTGAAATCATGACATCCGATGTCATCACGATTCGAGGCTCTGCAACAGTCGCTGACGCAGTGAAATTAATGCGGGACAAGAAGTTGCGGGCCTTGATTGTCGATCGCCGCACCGACGAAGATGCCTACGGCATTGTCACAGAAACCGATGTGGTGTACAAAGTGACTGCCTACGGGAAAGATCCGAAAAATGTGCGGGTGTTCGAGATCATGAATAAGCCCTGCATTGTGCTGAATCCGGATCTAGGTGTGGAATATGTGGCGCGTCTGTTCGCCAATACCGGCATCCGTCGTGCCCCGGTGATCAAGGACAAGCTACTAGGCATCGTCTCGATCACCGATATTCTGCAAAAGAGTGATTTTATTGAAAAACCGAAGGAGTTGACCTTAGAGGCGGAAATTATTAGTGCGAGGGATAAGGCACGGGCGATTTGTGCAGAAAAAGGCCCTACTTCACCCGAATGCGCGGCAGCTTGGGACATCGTAGAAGAATTACAAGCGGAAGCCTCTCACCAACGTGCCCAAAAACCCGAAAAAACGTATTTTGAGGAATACTGTGATGAGTATCCCGATGCGTTTGAAGCACGGATGTACGATACCTAGTAGAATGACACACGTTAATCGGTGGGTGACGGCGGATTACTGGATTGCAGTGATAGCAAAAGTTTAATTCACCTAACCCACCCTACGGTGAATCATTATTTTAGCTGTGCCATGGTGGTAGGGTGCTGTTAGCGAAGCGTAACGCACCGTCACCTTGAGCGTTGGATATTCAAGTTGATCCGAATCTTAAGTCTTGACTCTGCACTAGTGGACTGTCTAGCTTAAAAAGGTGAGTTGTTATCCAGAGGGGTGAGCGGAGTCGAACCCCGGAGCACCAGACTTCGACTTCGCTCAGTCTTCAAGTTACTTGCCATCTGAGGCTAGACAGTCCACTAGATTCATCTGAGTACAGGATAAAAATCAGGCTTGGGCTGAAACCTTGATGATTTCGTAGGTTGGGTAGAACAATAGCAAAACCCAACCCGCTCCATCAAAATCCATAGTCTGTAGTGCGGGCATCTTGCCCGCTGGGATCAGACAAAATAGGGAGCAGGATGCTCCCACCCCATCAAAATCAAGATTCCGCCGTACCTTTTAATTTTTGTTCTGTACTCAGTAGATTCATAGGCCTAGACAAAAATTTCACCTCGCTCACTGGTCTAGTTCTGCGGGTGAATGGGATGGTTGGATTCAATTTTTAGTCTGTGTTGCCTAAATATAGAGAAGAAATGAAAGCACTTGGGAGTCTTTCCTTGTTTCGACCCCAAGTGCTTTTCTTCAACTTTACTCCTCACACTCATCTATTAGATTAATGGTTAAATGAAACTTGTCAAGGGGTAAGGTGTATTTCTTGATGAAATTGCGTCAAATAACTTAGGGTTTTACGCTCAATCGCGGGCAACTTGGCGGCGGCCATGCGGCACTGAGTAGGGGCGATGATCCACGGTGCGGCGTTCGTCTGAGTTGATTGGATCGCTGAGGATCGCGCCTCATCGCCGCGATTCTCAGCGATCGCATCAGGTGAGCACTTGTTCACAGGGGATACAACGATTTCGGGGTTGATGGTTCTCACGCTGGAGGGTCAATGATCAGATGTTGCTCCACGAGGGTGGGAATATCATTCGGGCGCACGCGGCTATATTTGGCCCGTTCCGGCAACAGGATGACATGGGGACCTTGTTTACATTGGTTGAGGCAGCCGGTGCTTTTGATCGTGACGGTGTCGTTGAGGTTGCGATCGCTCAATTCCGCCGCTAACTGGGCGCAGACTTTATCGGCCCCACGTTTACGACAACTGGATTTTTGACAAATGAGAATTTTGGCGGCTTCGGCCTTGGGTTGGGGCGGAGTCAGGGGAGCGGTCACCAGTTCCGATTGCACCGCCCAAGGACTGAGGATAATGTGATCCGCTTTGAAGGTGAGGATGCCGGTTTTGCGCGATCGCCGCCGCTGGCCATGAATTGTCACCCAATGACCCGGTTGAATCGTCGGATCAAGCCGATGGCGCAGGGTTTTCGGGACTTTAAACCAATAGTCGCGATCGTCAACCCCCACCCGCAGGGCTTTCAACTTCGCTCCATCCTGATAAAACAAGCTCTGTAATTGACCAGTGCAACGAATTGGAGTGGGTTTTGCTTTAGCGTAACTCATAAAAAATTGCGTAAACAGCAGGATGCGCAAGTCCCGAAGCCAGGTAAGTCAGCACCCTAGGGCTGCCGGAATCGCTCCGTTAGGGTTTTGGGTTTTGCGCTTGTCTGCCAGTATAGACAGAAAATTCATTAATGAGAATACTTTTCAATAAAAAATATCTCAAGTTCACCATGACTGCCCCCCATGGCTTTCATCTCCGCCGTGAACTCAATGCTTACGGGAACGAGCGATCGTGCCTGGGGGGAATGCGTCAGGCTGGCGGCTGATTTTTATTGAGAATAGTTAGATATAGTCCGCCAGCGTTGAACTTCCCACCGCCTGCCTCAGTATCGGCGGCGGCAGGATCGAGAAGAGCGGGACGGATGAGCGATATGATGGAGGGCGGAATTTGTGACGCGAACGTAGCCATGATGGAATTAACCGACTTAAAACGGGGAGTGACGGTGTTAACTGAGCGCCTGGGCAAAGCTCAGGACTATCTTTGACCTCCCTCAACTCAATGCCCAAATTCACGATCTAGAGCAACAAGCCGCCCAGCCTGAACTGTGGGATGATCCGGCAGCGGCGCAACGCATCATGCAGACCCTCAATGATGTGAAGTCCAGTGTGGTGCAGTATCGCAGTTGGAAGTCGCAACTTGAAGATGTGGGTGCGATCGTTGAACTGTTGGAGGTGGAAACCGATGACAGTCTTTGGCAAGAAGCGCACCAGACCCTTGAGCATCTGCAACAAACCCTCGATAAATGGGAGCTTCAGCAACTCTTGTCCGGCGAGTACGATACCGAGGGGGCTGTGCTGACGATCAATGCGGGGGCCGGGGGCACAGATGCCCAAGATTGGGCGGAAATGTTGCTGCGGATGTATACCCGCTGGGGGGAGCAGCAGGGATATCAGGTTTATTTGGCGGAGATTTCCGAGGGGGATGAGGCGGGGATCAAGTCTGCGACGCTGGAAATTTTGGGTCGCTATGCCTATGGATATCTGCGGGGGGAAAAGGGCACTCATCGCCTGGTGCGGATTTCGCCGTTTAATGCCAATGGCAAACGCCAGACGAGTTTTGCGGGGGTGGAGGTGATGCCAGCGTTGGATGATTCTAAAATTACCCTGGATATTCCCGATAAGGATCTCGAAATTACCACGTCGCGATCGGGGGGGAAGGGGGGCCAAAACGTGAATAAGGTGGAAACAGCGGTGCGGATTCTCCATGTGCCGACGGGGTTAGCGGTGCGCTGCACCCAGGAGCGATCGCAACTCCAAAACAAAGACAAAGCCATGGCCCTCCTAAAAGCCAAACTTTTGGTGATTGCTCAAGAGCAACGGGCCCAAGAGATCGCCGAAATTCGCGGCGACATGGTGGACGCGGCCTGGGGTAACCAGATCCGTAACTATGTGTTTCACCCCTATCAGATGGTGAAGGATCTCCGCACCAATACGGAAACCACGGCGATCAGTGATGTGATGAATGGGGCGTTGGATGAGTTTATTGAATCCTATCTGCGCCTTGATTCTGGCATTGTGGGCTAAGGGGTACGGGGGGAATGGGCCGGTGGATGCGATCGCTCCCCATTGCCCTACCCCGTATCCAGCCATCTCGTTGTTGGACAATGCCGCCTCTCACAATACAGGCGGTATGAACGCAAAACACCCAGGGACCGTTGGCCAGCGAGCTTTCTCTTTCACTATATGATCACGACCGAAGTATAATCTTAGTTTATATTAAATCTTTTCAGATTCTTGAAGATAATACCAGCGAAAAAATGCTAGAATCTTTATCCCATAATACTTATTTAGATTTCTTTGCCCCCCCATATTGCTAGAAATTCCTAAAAGCGAACATAAACTAAAATTATGTTACGAGAGCTTAAGACTTTCATTGCTAATGCTGACTATACCGGATCGAGATTTTCCCGTACTATCAAACATAGAAACTTACATCAGCCTTTAAGGATTTAAGTTTCGTGAAGGCTGTCATTCATAACAGAGAGGAGTTCCCTACCTATGGCGACTTACAAAGTTACGTTGAAATGTGAAGCGGAAGGACTGGACACCACCATTGAAGTCCCTGATGACGAATATATCCTTGACATTGCTGAAGAACAAGGTCTCGACCTCCCCTACTCCTGCCGTGCTGGTGCTTGTTCCACCTGTGCAGGTAAATTGGTTTCCGGCACCATAGACCAATCGGATCAATCCTTCTTGGATGATGATCAAATCGCTGCTGGTTTCGTGCTGACCTGTGTTGCCTATCCGAAGTCAGATTGTGTGATTGAAACCCACCAAGAAGAAGCCCTCTACTAAGATAAGGGTCGATTCCCAGCGGTTTATTACTAAACAGCCATCAAACATAGTTTGATGGCTGTTTTTCCAGTTCCACCCCTGTGCTCCATAGGGTGCAGCGATGATTGTGCCAGGACGATCGCAGTTCCTGAGGCGGATCGCTCGGAAGCATCAAATCTCCTTTAAGATGGGAACAAGAGCGAAGTTCCTCATTGTAGCGGTGACCTATGACCCAATCTCAACAACGTCCTCCGGCTCCCCCTCAACGTCCCCCCGCCCCACCGCCGGGACAACGTCGCCGCCCTGCCGCTGGACCCGGTGCTGCCCCACCGCCAGGTATGCCGCCACGATCGCAACCCGCCCAAGCCAAAGCAAAACCCCAGCGATCGCCAGGGCATCCCTCCTGTGGTGACATCATTAATCTTGCCAATAAAGAAGGGTATTCCGATATTCACCTTGGGGTAGGAGAACAGCCACGGGTGCGCGATCGCGGTGAAATGGAAAAACTAGAATTTCCCGTCACCGACGAACCCACCTTTTGGAGTTGGATGCATGAAATCTGCTCCGAACAGGAAATTCAACAGTTCAAAGACACCAAAGAACTCGACACCGCCAAACAATACGACTTTGCTAGGGTGCGGATCAACGTCTTTGACTCCCTCACGGGGCCTGCGATCGTCATGCGGTTAATCCCCCTCACCATCATGACGATGGAGCAACTCCGTCTGCCACCCGTATTTCGCGACATCTCCGATTCCCATAAAGGCCTCGTTCTCGTCACCGGCCCCACCGGTTCCGGGAAATCCACCACCATGGCCGCGATGATCGACTACATCAACAAAGAACATTCCAAACACATCATCACCATTGAAGATCCCGTTGAATTCGTCCATAGCAGCAAAAAATCCCTGATTAAACACCGCGAAGTCGGAACCCATACCCTGCTATTTGACAATGCCCTCAAAGCCGCGTTACGGGAAGATCCGGACTTAATTCTCGTTGGGGAAATGCGAGATAAAGGCACGGTCAACACCGCCCTCAAAGCCGCTCAAACCGGTCACTTGGTGATGGGAACCCTGCACACCAACAGTGCCGTTAAAACCATTGAGCGAATTTTGAACCTCTATACCGCTGAAGAACAGCACGCGATGCGGATTGCTTTGTCTGAATCCTTAGTGGCCATCATTGCCCAAGGTTTGTGTCGAACCACCGACGGCAAACGCGCCGCCTTTCATGACATCTTGGTCAATACGGAAACGATGAAAGAATACATCTCCAAAGGGCAGTATGAAGACATGCATGAACTCATGATTCAAAGTGAATATGACGGCATGCTCACGATGAACCAAGCCCTGTATGCACTCTATGAAGAGGGGCGGATTACCGAGGAAACCGCCTTGGAAAAATCCCCCACTCCCAACGAAATGGCTCAAATGCTGCGGGGTCGGCTCTAGACCGATGGACACGATACGAGTTATGCCAGAACAATTTAAAGGGATTGTTCTGTTTACCCCTGCCGGCGATTTAATCTATACCATTGATGAAACGAAGCAACGGCGATGGCATAGTCATTTGTGCGCCGCGTTACAAGAGTTATTGGGGTTAACGGCTCCGCCCCATTTTCTTGTCCCGTTTTATACGGCGACGGTGGATCGCTGGTGGGATACTCAGTTGCAATGTCTGCGTACGGTGGCGGAGGTGTATCCGTTCGTGGCACGATATCAGGCCTTACTGAATACGATTTTTCAAACCCCGGATCTACGCTGGGATGTGATGCCAGTCCAGCAAGAGGGGGCTAATCCTCAAATCATCGCTAGCTATCGGGATCACTTTTCTCCTCTGTGGGAAGAGCACAATCTCATTGTGTCCTATGATCAGTGGCAAGACCATGACTATCATGATGATGTTGTTGCGATGCCCCCTAAGCCTGATTCACCCACTTCGCCGTTAATCCAAAATTATGTGTTGCGGCTGTTTGTCTCAGGGGATAACACGCTGACGGAGCGAACATTGCACCAACTGCATGAACTGCTAGAGGAAAATTTATCAGCACCCTATACCCTGAAGGTGATTGATATTTTCAAGCACCCTGATTTGGCGGAGGTGGATCATATTTCGGCAACTCCGACGCTGATTCGGGTTTGGCCGCTGCCGGTGCGGCGGATTGTGGGGGAGTTTACTAATCCGCAGCGGTTGCTCCAGGTTTTGACGGCTACGCCACGGGAGGACTGAGGGATTGGTGAGCGATCGCCGCCGCAGATGGATCGTTAGGCTTGGTATTTCCGGAACGCGAGGGTGGCATTGTGACCGCCAAACCCAAAGGAGTTCGAGAGTACGACATCCACTGGGTACTCCCGGCTGCCATCGGCAACATAGTCTAAATCACAGTCGGGGTCGGGGTCAGTGAGGTTGATCGTGGGGGGAACGCGATCGTGAGCGATCGCCATCACCGCCGCCACCGCTTCAATCCCACCGGAACCGCCCAACAGATGCCCCGTCATCGACTTCGTGGAACTGACCAGGATATTTTTCGCATGGGCCCCTAACGCTTTCTTAATAGCTCGCGTTTCGGTCACATCATTGGCGGGGGTGCTCGTGCCGTGGGCATTCACATAGCTCACCTGCTCAGGCACAATGCCACCATCTTTCATGGCTAGCTCGATCGCACGAGTCGCACCATGGCCATCGGGAACCGGCGAGGTCATATGGTAGGCATCACAGGTCATCCCATACCCCACAATCTCAGCGTAGATCTGTGCTCCTCGTGCTTGGGCATGGTCGAGTTCTTCTAAAATCAAAATTCCAGCCCCTTCGCCCATCACAAACCCATCGCGACCGCGATCAAAGGGACGGCAGGCATGGGCGGGATCATCATTGCGCGTGGAGAGGGCTTTCGCGGACGCAAAGCCTGCGAAGGAAAGGGGGGTGATTGCAGCTTCAGTCCCCCCGCAGATCATGGCTTTCGCGTAGCCGCCCTGCACCATCCGAAAGGCATCCCCAATCGCGTGCGATCCAGCAGCGCAGGCCGTGACCACACAGGAATTTGGGCCTTTAGCGCCGGTATGAATTGCCGTTAAGCCAGCGGCCATATTGGCAATCATCGTGGGGATCATAAAGGGGCTACAGCGGGATGGCCCCTTCGTGAGCAACACTTCCTGTTGATCTTCCATCACCTTGAGTCCCCCAATCCCCGTGCCAATCAAAACACCAACGTGATCTGCATTCAACTCGTCAATGATGAGTTGAGCATCTGCGATCGCCTGCTGACTGGCACAAACCCCAAACTGAGCAAAACGATCCATCCGCTTGGCATCTTTGCGATCAAGATAGTGGTGAGGATCAAACCCCTTGACTTCACCGGCAATCTGGCAAGCGTGGCGTGAGGCATCAAACCCGGTAATCGTGTCAATACCATTGCGGCCAGCCATTAACCCACCCCAATAATCAGACAGGGTATTACCAATCGGTGTAATTGCGCCAAGTCCAGTGATGACGACTCGTTTGCGTTGGAAGTTTGTCATGGTTTTCAATCGCTAAAGGGGGGGATTAAGCCCAGCATTGCCTGGAGTTCAGGTCACTGTTACCCGTGGTCAAAAGAGGCAAGATCGCAAGGGGGATCGATAACGCCGTTCAGCCGTTAGGCCGATGCAGCAGCCGCCGCAATATGCTCGACGGCCTTGCCGACGGTGTCAATTTGTTCAGCCACATCGTCGGGAATTTCAACGTCAAATTCTTCTTCTAGTGCCATCACCAATTCAACAGTGTCGAGGGAATCTGCACCGAGATCATCTGTGAATTTTGATTCCGATCGCACTGCATCTCTGTCAACTTCTAGTTGCTCAACGACAACTTTTATGACTCTGCTAAAAATTTCTTCATTAGCCATTTATGCTACCTCTATGTTTTTAAACAGGCTGATATTTGAGTTCAGTGGAATGCTGATTTACAGCATCCTCTATGATATCGGAAAGCGGCCCCTCTTTTGCAAAGCAACGAGTGTGATCTGAACCCCCACAGTTACTCCGCAATTATTAAGGAATTTCAATAGTTTACCACCTGACGGGGAGGGGTGCGAGATGATGAGGGGGGATTACTCCTAACTACTGATCTTGGGTCAGTAGCGCTGTTTCACGACGAATCACTATGCCTGCTTTGCCGCTTCGTTATGCCTATTTTCCCGGTTGTGTCGCTCAGGGAGCTTGCCGCGAACTGTATCAATCCACGGCTGCGGTGACTGCGGCGTTGGGCATTGAGCTTTTGGAGTTAAAAAAGGCGGCCTGTTGCGGTTCCGGAACCTATAAAGAGGACTCCCAACTGTTGGAGGATACGGTGAATGCCCGTAATATTGCCTTGGCTGAGACCTTGAATTTGCCGCTGTTGACCCATTGCAGCACCTGTCAGGGGGTGATTGGCCATGTGGATGAACGGCTGAAGGCGGCCCAAGAGGATGATCCGGCTTATTTAGAACAGGTGAATCAGTTTTTGACGCAGGAAGGGTGTTCGCCCTATCGCGGCACGAGTGAGGTGAAGCATTTGTTGTGGGTGTTGGTGGGGGATTATGGGTTGGAGGCGTTGCGGGAGCGGGTGGTGCGATCGCTGTCTGGCCTCCGCTGTGGTGCGTTCTATGGTTGTTATTTGCTGCGCCCCTTGAGCACCCTGCCCTACGATGATCCTGTTGCGCCTCGATCATTAGAATCGGTGATCGAAGCGGTGGGGGCGACGGCGGTGGACTATCCGGGCCGGACACAATGCTGCGGCTGGCCGATTTCGAGCTATGCCACGGAAACCTCCTTTCAGATGGCGGGGAAACATTTGCAGTCAGCGATCGCCGCCGGGATGGACTGCCTCGTTACCCCCTGCCCCCTGTGCCATCTCAACTTAGAATCTCGGCAACCGGAAATCGAAAAGGTGATCGGCGCATCCCTTAACTTGCCCGTGCTGCACCTGCCGCAGTTGGTGGGGTTGGCCCTGGGGTTAGATCCGGCGGTGTTGGGGTTAGAGCGTCATGTGGTGTCGCTGCAACCGGTGTTAGAAAAATTGCGACTCGCAGCGGCCTAGGGAGTGAGGCGACGACCGAGGATGACCAGATCGCGATCGCACCCATCCAACTGCGCCACGCGGGGCAAATACCCCCATTCTCGAAACTGAAACCGCTCCAACAACCTCAGACTAGGTTCATTATGGGCAAACACAAACCCCAACAGCGTCTGAATCCCCAATCGCGGCCATTCCGCCAGGCCATGGTCTAGGAGTTGCGTCCCAATGCCCTGCCGCTGATGAGTCGGGGCAATATAGAGACTCAGTTCCACCGTGGCAGCATAGGCGGGCCGACCGTAAAACGCCTGCACACTGACCCATCCCCCCACCTGCGCTTGGGCATCACACCACACCCACAGGGGGTAGCGATCAGGCCGATGTTCGACAAACCACTCTTCCCGACTGGCTACGGTGATGGGTTCCGTGTCGGCGGTAACTTGACGACTGGGGATCGTGGCGTTGTAAATCTCGACGATCGCAGGCAGATCAGCAGGAACGGCAAGACGAATCATGAAGAGTGTTTCGGGCTGACGGGAGGTGTGAGTTTAGAATAGCGCAATTGTTTAGAATAGCGCAATTGTGAAGCGTGGTTTTGCCCGAATCGAGCAGGCAATTTTGATGAGATTTGCCACAATGGGAACTAGAAAAACGTCCATGTTACAGTGTTTGTCTGCCTGCGTTGCATTCCGCTTGTCCTGCCGCTAAACCTCAATGTCGAAGAAACCAACAAATATTTGGGTTGAAAGTGCCAGTGTGATTGGGTTGAGTCTCTTTTTCTCCCTGGTCATCCGTACCTTTATTGCTGAGGCCCGTTACATTCCCTCAGAATCGATGCTGCCGACCCTGGAAGTGGGCGATCGCCTCATGATCGAGAAATTATCCTATCGGTTTCATGATCCGCGTCGGGGTGAGATTATCGTGTTCTATCCCCCGGATACGGCGGTGAAATGCGATCCCCTCCGGCCCCAAGCAGTCCCCATTCGGGATGCCTACATCAAACGCATTGTGGGCTTACCCGGCGACACCGTAGAAGTCCGCAACAGCCAAGTCTATATCAACGGCGACCCCCTCGATGAGGACTATATCAACGCCGAGCCGGACTATATCTATGGCCCCGTGACCGTGGAGCCGGATAGTTATCTCGTGCTCGGCGATAACCGGAATGCGTCCTGTGATTCCCATGTGTGGGGGGCCGTGCCGGAAGAGAATATTATTGGCCGTGCCGCTGTGCGCTTTTTCCCGTTTAACCGTATGGGTACTGATTTTTAATGGGGTAGGGCTATGGTGCATCCGGAACAGTCTGATCGCTTCACGGGTGTGAACGAACCGAACCATCCAGGCTTTGTCGATGCGATCGCATCGGCCATTGCCGATCGCCTCACACCCACGGATTCCCACGATCTCGAAGTGGTCGCCGTCGCTAGCTATCCCCACTATGCGGGACTGATCCAAGCCCGGAAGCTGGTGAGCATTGGGACGGGGCTATTGTTGGTCTATGCGATCGCCAATAGTTTCACCCCCCTTTGGCCCCCAGCCATTGAATTTCCCCTCCGCTTCACCGTCGCCCTCTGTGTCATTGCCAGCGGCTTAGGCTTGATCATCACCCTCATCGTCGAACTCTTCCAAGGCGCAGGCTGTGATCAAGAAATTCAACTGCGCGACCAGGGGCAAATCATCCGCGAATATAATTTCATCCCATCGTTAAACCAGTTCACCGTTGTCCTGCTACTTCTCGCCCTGGGATTATTAACGATCATTTTTGGCTTTGCCAATTTTTATAGTGAACTCGTCCGCCAAGATCCCAACCATTTCCAAGGGCTTGAGGCGGGGTTTCTCGCGATTTATTTTTCCTTGGTGACGTTTTCCACCGTGGGCTATGGTGATATTCACCCCGCATCAGTGGTGGCCCGTTTGGCCGCCGTGGGGGAAATTTTCACCGCCATGTTTTTCAGCCTCGTGGTCATTTCCACAACCCTATCCTGGGTGATTGCCCATAAGCGTCAAGAGCATGAATTAGCGATTAAACAGCGGATTCGCGATCGCACCATCAAACCTTCGCACCCCGTTTCCCCATAAATCATGCCTCTGCACCGCAGCAATCACCCGACTGCGATCTACCTTGTCCCGTTGCGATCGCTAACGTGAGTCTCCGGCTTGTTGCGGCAGGGTAAACTGAGTTTTCCACCGCCAGCCTTGATCCCCAGCTTGGCGGGCAGCAACTTGAATATGGTGGAGGTGGGGCGATCGCAATTTCCCCAAGCCTCGCGTTAAAAACGCAACCATCGCGTCTTGGGGCGGGACGGTCTGCTCACCTTCAAGCAGGATTTGTAAAATTTTGGCGCGGCGGGTGACGCGGGCGGTGATCTGTTTGGTTTGGAGAGTGTTGTTAAGCAGGGCGGCGATCGCGTGGGGCTTACCCGCACGGGCTTGGGCGAGGGGATCTTGGGATGGAGGGGTAGGGAGATGGGTGGAGAGTTTGGGGGCTGGGGCAGGAGTAGCGGCGGATTCTGGGTGAACGGCGATCGCGCCCACAACACCGCCCACCATTGCCCCTTGTAGAGCTTGCAGCGGCAGCATCAGGAATAATTCGCCCGTCTGCGACCAAAGTCGAGGCAGGGAGACGGAGCTTTGGCCAATGCCCACCATCGCGATCTTGAGAATCTGCGCCAGGCTGAATTGCAGTGCGAGGGCGAGGAGGAAAATACCGCCGACCGTGAGCCACCCGCGTTGGGTCAGTTGGTTTTGGATCACGAGAAACGCGATCGCAACAATCACCGCCAACAGCACACTGCGCAGGACAATATTCACCAGCGACCACATCCCCGATCCCGTCATCCGGTCAAGCACATACCACATCACCAACAGCAGCGGCAGCAGATTTAAGGTCGCAGCATAGATCGCCCCACGCATTGCTCCCGCTTGTCTCAGGCTCAATCGCTGGGGGGCTTTGGGTTGCAGGCTCTGCCACAACAACGCCCAGGCAAATCCCTGAATCACCGCCGGTAAAATCGGATCGCGCAGATAGACCCACTCCACCGGAATCGCCGAAGGATAGCGCACCGTCCACCACCACAACAGGCCCCAAAGCACCGCCAACAGAACACCAAGAGCGCACCAACCCCAGACCCGAATGATCCAAAACCCAAAGCCTTGACGGGCATGGCTCAGAGTCGTGGTCAGCAGCCCAAAACCGATCCCAATTCCCACGAAAAACACAGAGAACCACACCACACCTTCAGCGATAGATCCCCCCATCAACACGGGCCAAAGATCATCGGCTTGCACCCGCGATCCGAGACTCAGGAGCAGGGCAGCAACCGACCAAAGCCCTGTCCACATCAGGATCGGGTTGGTGGAAGATTGTGAAATTCCGTGGCGGAGGTGGTGGATTTTTTGGCGGATGTTGGTGCGGATTTGGGCAGGGTCGGCGGTGTAGATGCGCCAACTCATGACGCTGGCG
Source organism: Spirulina major PCC 6313 (assembly GCF_001890765.1). Classification (NCBI taxonomy): domain Bacteria; kingdom Bacillati; phylum Cyanobacteriota; class Cyanophyceae; order Spirulinales; family Spirulinaceae; genus Spirulina; species Spirulina major. Next base: position 1,925,482 of record NZ_KV878783.1, read on the forward strand.
GTGCTGAGAAATGTTGCCGCGAACAGGATCGGGCGTACGATCGCCTCCACCACGGGTCCGGGTCGCGTGGAGGAGGCAACGGTGATCGGTTCGGTATTGAGAACCGCGATCGCATATCCTCCCGCCGTGATCCAACCGCCCAACAACAGACCCGCGATCAACCCCCATTCCCGCGCTGGCCGTACCCCATGACGCGGCGCAATCCCTCGCCAGAGCAGCGGCACGATTCCATAGGCCCAGAGGGCAGTCGCGCCAATCCCCCACGGGAGTAATTGACCGCCCATATTGAGGGAAGAGGTGGGGGGAAGTTGGGCGAAAACGGGGCGCAGGACAAGTGGCGGGAGAATGAAGAGAGCCAGGACGATCGCGCCAGAGGTGAGATTTTTTTTGTGGTGACCGTTGGGCGTTGGGGTGCTGGGGGATTGGGTTGGGGTGCGAGTGAGAAGCGGGCGAGCGATCGCATAGACGACACCGAGCAACGCCCCCCATACCATCCAACGCTGCACCGCAAGGGCGATCGCTGATCCCGGCGTAATCCCCAAATTGGCGGTATTATCCACCACATACGCCCCCCAGAGAAACCCGGCCATCCCTCCGATCAACCCGGTGAGGAGGGCCGTGAAAAACCCTTGATTCGTAACGCGGCGTTTAGTGGTGCGATCGCACCCTGTGAACAGTTCAAAGCAAAACCCGCCACAGTAGGCCGCCAACACCGCCACAATCAGCAACGATAAACCCCACGCAATTACCTGAAAAACAGCCACACTATCGCTCGATCATCAACACGGTTCCGGCCCAGGGGCCGAAATGATTCCACCCTAACCGACATTTCCCCTCGGCCCGTCACCTTGACCTCAATCCTTGCCGTAGCCTATTCCCATTCAATGGTTCCCGGCGGCTTCGAGGTGATGTCATAGACCACCCGGTTCACCCCCTTCACCTCATTGACAATCCGGTTGGAAATGATTTCGAGGAGTTCGTAGGGAACCCGCGACCAATCCGCCGTCATACCGTCTTCACTGGACACAAACCGCAACACCACCGGATGGGCATAGGTGCGCTGATCCCCCATCACCCCGACACTGCGAATCGGCAGCAACACCGCGAAGGCTTGCCAATAGTCGTGATAAACCCCTTGCTTGCTGATTTCATCCCGAATCACAAAATCCGCATCCCGCAGGATGTTGAGGCGTTCGGAGGTCACTTCACCGATGATCCGAATCGCCAAACCGGGGCCGGGGAACGGATGACGGCGGACGATTTCTTCCGGCAGACCGATCGCCCGCGCCACATTGCGCACTTCGTCTTTGAAAAGTTTGCGCAGGGGTTCGATCAGTTTAAATTGCAGGTCTTGGGGCAGGCCGCCAACGTTGTGATGGCTCTTGATTTTGACGGCGACACGCTCCCCGGTTTTGGGGTCTACGTTGGTGTCGGCGGATTCGATTACGTCGGGGTAGAGTGTGCCTTGGGCAAGGTAATCGAAGGGGCCGTGCTTTCTCGATTCTTCTTCAAAGACGTGGATAAATTCATGGCCGATCAGGCGGCGTTTTTCTTCGGGATCGGTCACGCCTTTTAACTGGGTGAGGAAGCGATCGCGGGCATGCACATAGACCACAGAAATGTGGAACTGTTCATCAAAAATTTTCATCAACCGTTCTGGCTCGCCTTTGCGCATGAAGCCTTGGTCAATGAACATACAGGTGAGTTGATCGCCGATCGCCTCATGGAGCAAAAACGCCAAGGTAGACGAATCCACGCCACCGGACAGCGCCAGAAGAACGCGGCGATCGCCCACGCGGGCCCGAATTTCGCGAATCGCTTCTTCGACGAAGGTTTCCATCGTCCAAGTGGGATCACAATTACAAATATGATAGACAAAATTGCGAATCAACGCGATTCCATCGACGGAATGCACCACTTCCGGGTGAAATTGCACGCCGTAGAGATGGCGGCTATGGTGAGCGATCGCAGCGCAGGCCGTATTGTCTGTATGGGCCAGCACATCAAACCCCTCCGGCAGCGTCGAGCAGGAATCCCCATGGCTCATCCACATCGTCGAACCATCGGTGACATTGGTGAGCAGATCGGTGGGATCATCAATCATCAAAGCCGCTTTGCCATATTCGGCTTGCTTGGCCCGTTCCACCTTGCCGCCCAACTGTTTCACCATTAACTGCATCCCATAGCACACCCCCAAGATGGGAATATCCAGATCCCAAAGTTCTGAATCACATTCGGGGGCATAGTCGTCGTAGACCGAACTGGGGCCACCGGAAAGGATAATCCCTTTGGGGTTGAGTTGTCGCAGTTGTTCAGCGGTGGTGCGGTAGGACAGCACTTCCGAATACACTTGGGTTTCGCGAATCCGGCGGGCAATCAGTTCTGAATATTGGGAACCAAAGTCCAGAATGGCGATCATCTGGCGATTGACCGTCTGGGCGGCATCGGATTGGAGGGCTTCGATCGCTAGGGGTTGAGGGGATGTCGTCATTGTGGTCTCGGTAGAGTCAAAACGGTTAAAAGGGTGAAGTGGCGAACGCTCCATAACACCTGATCCAGATGTCTGGCATGGCATCGCAGCGGTTCGCACCGGTAACAATGGAGCACGAATTACTGTCAGACGAGACAGGCTAGGCGAATTCGTGACAGGGATGAGTTTGAGGATAGGCTCGTTTGTTTAGAAATCACCATCAGCAGGACGGGAGATGGTGGGGCGTTGAAGATCGGAGGAATAGGCTTCCGTCGATGCTCCTCAGCAAATAAAGCGACGGTACAATCACGGAATTAGCCGCGATCGCCCCTTGCATCTAAAAGTTTAGATAGATTTATTTATGGATATCAGGGTAGCACACCTCTGTCAGGATAGCTGTGCCAGTTGGACTCTGGGCGATGATGTGGCGATCGCGATCAAACAGCACCGAACCCACCGCAGGGGTGCGATCGCCGTGCTTCTGAATATACGCGATCGTCCGAGCATCCACCGCCGCCGCGATCGACCCATAGACCCGATTCACCCAATCACTCCCCGTCGCCTGATCCACCTGTCGCAAGTGCTGCAACGCCGCTTCCGTCGTTGCACTGGCGAACAGTTCCCGCAACAATCCCCCCCCAACCCCCACCTGGGCACAATGGGCCGTGAAAATTTCTAAACGCCCATCAGCGAGATGATGATGGGTATGGAAAATCCCCCCCGCCAGTTTGATTAACTTGCCGTGATAGCCAAAAAGCAGCAAGGATTTTAGCCCCACTGCGGCAGCGGTCACCAGCATCGGGCCAAGCCAATTGGCGGTTTTAATCTGCTGCTCCGGATTAACCCCCAGGGTGCGGGCTAAATCTAGACCGTTTTCGCCGATGCAAAACACAAGGGTGTCAAATTGAGCCGCCTTAGCGATCAGGGTGTCTTGGTAGGCGGTGAGTTGACCCGGTGCGCTCAAGGGTTGACTGATCCCCGTCGTGCCGAGAAGCGAAAGACCCTCAATCACCCCAAAGGCGGCGTTAGAGGTGCGCTCGGCTAACCGGCGGCCCGTGGGGAGGATCAGTTGCACGGTGATTCGTTGGCCCTGGAGGTGGGGGGCGAGGGCAGCGGTGATCAGACGATGGGCGTAGGCGTAAATGGCGGGGCTGCGATCGCTCTGTTTCCCCACCCCTTCCCCACCGAGGATCGTAATCGGTTCCGGGGCATCGGGGGTAAGAGATGCGATCGCCCAGATCGCCATATCACGGGTGAGGTCGAGGTTATCCCCCGGATCACTGCGGGTCACGGCGAGGACTTGGTCAGGCGCGATCGGCGCGATCTGTTCAATGGGAATGCTTACCCGTTGGGGCGGTTCAAGGAGATCAAGGTCTACCTGTGCGATCGGGATAATCTTCGGTAAAGCCTGCAACTGTTGCACCGCAGCCAAGGCCGCCGCCGCCGCAAACACAGGTAAGGTATAGCCAGCACGGGGATCACTCATCAAAATCAAAGCGTCCAATTCGCAGGACGGATTCAGTGTGGTTCACCTAGACAGCGTACCAAGCAGCGGGGCCTCGATCTCCTCGACTAACCCTGCGATATGATCACGACAACCCTGTGAATCTGCCCCAGTTCAGCCATGCCACATCCCCCCGTTAAATACATCAATCCCTTCACCGACTACGGTTTTAAACGCCTCTTTGGGGAAGAACCAAATAAAGAACTGTTGTTAGATTTCTTAAACGAATTGCTCAAAGATGAACAAGGAGAAATTCGCTCGATTAACTATATTAAAAATGAGCAAGTTGGATCGTTAGAGTTAGATCGCCGTGCTATTTTTGACCTGTATTGCGAAAATGAAGCGGGCGAAAAATTTATTGTTGAACTCCAGAAAAGTAAGCAAAAGTTTTTTAAAGATCGTGCTCTCTATTATTCGACGTTTCCAATTCGCGACCAAGCCCCGAAGAATGAATGGGATTATCAACTCACCGCTGTTTATCTCGTCGCCATTCTAGACTTTGTTTTCGATGAAGACAAAAACGATCCCGATAAATATCGCTATAACATCAAGCTCACTGATACGGAGACTTGTAAAGTCTTTTATGACAAATTAACCTTCATTTATTTAGAAATCCCCAAATTCACAAAAACGATTGACCAGTTAGAAACACGCTTTGATAAATGGTTGTACGTGTTGCGACATTTACCGGAAATCCAAGATATTCCAGAACCCCTGCAAGAGGAAATTTTTACAAAACTGTTCGATACGGCAGCGATCGCCAAATTCACCCGCGAACAATTGCGAGGCTATGAAGACAGCTTAAAATACTATCGTGATTTAAAGAACTCGATGGACACCGCCCGCGCCGAAGGACGCGAAGAAGGCATTACGCTTGGTATCCAACGGACGGCTCGCTCGTTGTTGGGGCAGGGTATTGATGATGTGGTGATTCTGCAAGCAACGGGTTTAACGCCTGAGCAGTTGGCGCAACTGAAACAAGACCAATGATTGCTAATCCTGAGAGTCAAGCGGGGTTTTAATGCTCAGGATTAGCCCTGCGATATGATAACGACAATCCTGCATTTTTCCTGGTTCAGCTATGCAACACTCTTCTTTTTCGGCTGAGGCGATCGCAAAATTTACCCGCGAACAATTGCGAGGCTATGAAGACAGCCTCAAATACTACCGTGATTTAAAGAATTCGATGGACACCGCCCGCGAAGAAGGGCGTGAAGAAGGGCGTGAAGAAGGGCGTGAAGAAGGGCGTGAAGAAGGGCGTGAAGAAGGGCGTGAAGAAGGGATTTTAATGGGTATCAAAACGACAGCGCGATCGCTGTTGGCGCAGGGTATTGATGACGCGGTGATTCTTCAGGCAACGGGACTAACCCCTGAACAGTTGGCGCAACTGAAGCAAGAACGCTGATCGATTCCTGATTCGGAATCGCGCCAAATTACCAATCATCGCGGGGGCGAGGGAGTGGGGTTTCCCAATCGTCGCGGGGCGATGACCAGCGATCGCGGGAGACGGGTTCGGGGTAGGGATCGAGTTTAGCCCCCAGTTGCAGCGGTTCGGGATCGTCTTCTTGGGGCGGGGGGAGAGCATCTTGGATCGGGGCGACGACTTTGGCGATCGCATCCTTGACAAACCCTTTGACAAACTCCTCTTTTTTCACCAGTTGAAACTGCCGCTGCACCACCTCCGCCATACCGCCATCGCCCCAATCTTGATCCTGGCGGAAATATTCAATAAAACTTTTTCCCGCAATCCGGGTTAAATAGGCCGCCGTGATCCCCTGGATTGTTTTCCCCACCAAATAGGTCGCTACGTTGAACTGTAACGCCGTTGAAAGTAATTGCACCGCCCCTTTCACGACCCCCAAACTCACCAGAGTTTTTCCGAGGGACAGGGCCAACTCCCGCCCCCGCTCCAGATTCAACTCACAGCCGTACACCTTCCCCAACTCCACCACCATCTGTGTATTCACCGCCGCCGTCGCCAACAGATCCACCACCGGCAGCGGCGTGACCGCCAACACCCCCGCCCCAATCCATTGGTAGCGATCGATGATTTTATCGGCTTGGCGACGGCGTTGGAGATCCAAGAGGCGGCGGGCTTCTTCGCCCAAGCGTTGGGATTGTAGGAGGATATTGTCCGCCATCAGGTCTTCGCCTTCGGCGCGGAGGACGGCGGCGAGGCGTTTGATCAGGGGCAGCAGTTCGGGGTCGGGTTGGGCGGTGTTGCCGTCGGCGAGGGTGACGGGTTGGGGGGCGGCGCAGATGGCTACCACGTCCGAGGCGGGAATGAAGGGGTGAACGGTGGCGGTGAGGTGGGCGAGGATGGCGGCCTGTTCGTCGGGGGGGTAGAGGTCGGTTTTGTTGAGGGCGAGGAGCGATCGCTTGCCAATTTCCGCTAGGGTGCAGAGGGGTTCGTATTCCGATTGGCGCAGGTCATTGTCCACGACGAAAACGAGCAGATCCGCTTCAGTGGCGAGGGCGCGGGCCTGGTCGGCGCGTTCCGTCCCGGCGATCCCCGCTTCGAGGATGCCGGGGGTGTCGATCAGGACGATCTCGCGCTCCACACCGGGCAAACTGAGGCGATAGGCGCGGCCGATGGTGGTGGTTCCCATCGCCGCCCCCACATCGCCGACAATTTGACCAATGAGGCCGTTAATCAGGGAGGTTTTCCCCGCCGAACCGGTGCCAAAAATCACCACTTTAATTTCGCCTTGGTGCAAACTGGCTTCGATTTCTCGCGATCGCAACAGGAGCGATCGCTTCGTCACCTCGTCCTCGATATGCTGCACCTGTCGCCGCACCGCTTGCAGATTTGCCCCCGCCGCTGCGGTTTTCTCTAAGGGAGGTTGGGCCATGGGCCGAGCGCGACGGGCTTGGGGCGATCGCGCCATCAGGTTGAAATAATACAAAAACGCATAAATCAACAGCCCCAACAGAATAATCACAATCAACAGCAGCAAATTCGCCAACAGCGGCGCGGTAAACGAAATCTGAAAATAGAGCCGATAGATTGAATCCACCAGCCACAGCACCATTCCCAAAATCAGACCAATGCCGACTATTAACGTGATTAAACGAGGCAACGGCATAGACTAATCGGTTTGCAAAATTCCAAAAATCCGGAAGAAATTCAAGAACGAAAAAATACCCGTAAACGGAGACAACACCGCCTCTAGGGTATCGGTGGTACTCGCCAACCCGGAGCGATCCACCACCACCACATCATTCGGGCGCAGTAGCGGATTCGTCTGTTCATCCACCGGTGAGCCAAAACTCACCTGCACCCGTCGATTCGTCACCGTCCCATCGGGATTTAACCGCACCAATTCCACCGACCCTTGCCGCGCCCGACTCTTATTAAACCCCCCGGCGGCCAAAATCCCTTGGCTCAGGGTGGTATTCGGCGGCACAACCTGCGGCCCCGGTCGCACCACTTCCCCCACCACCGCAATCCGCATCTGCTCCGGGGCAAAACTCGTCGTTGTCAGGGCGTTAATCTCTTCACTATTAATCGTCGCCGCCTCCGGCACAATAATCGTATCCCCCGATCGCAGGGAAATATCCTGGTCAATATCCCCATCATTGAGCATTGCCCAGAGGTTTACCTCAAACAGTTCCTCCGTCCCGGCACGGGTTAAGCGGCGCACCCGAATGTCCCGCACATCGGCACTGGGTTTAATCCCCCCGGCGGTTTGAATCGCCTGGGTGACGGTGGGCGGTTTGCCCGTGGGGGGATTGCTCACCACAGAATACGCCCCCGGCCGGTTAATTTGCCCCACCACGGCCACCTGCACCGGAGCACTGGCATCGGGGGCAAAGCTAGCATTTAAGAGTTGGCGCGTTTCGTTGGGACTCATGGATACGGCGGTGGGAATAAACAGACTATCGCCATCGCGCAGTTGAATATCTTGGCGAGCATCCCCCTGATTGAGCAGATCCCAGAGATTGAGGGTGTAGATTTGTTCTTGGTTTTGATGGGTGCGGCGCAATTGCACTTGACGAATATCCGCCGAGAGGGTGACCCCATTGGCCAGGTTCAACGCATCGGTGAGGGTGGGGAATTGGGTGGCGTTTTGCACAATGTTGACCGTGTACGCGCCGGGGTTGGTGACTTCGCCGGAGACCACGAGATTGACGGGCCGGGGGGAAATCAGGGTCACACTGATAAACGGCCGCACGAGGTAGGGGCGATAGAGGGCTTCGAGTTTGGTTTTGGCGGCTTCCACGGAGAGGCCGCGCAGGTTGACTTCGCCCACGAGGGGCAGGTTGATGCCGCCATCAACAAGGAGCGCGTATTGGCCGCTGTATTCGGGCACGTCAAAGATATTGATCTGGAGGACATCGCCAGAATCTAGGGTATAGGGTAAGTCTGGGGGGATCGTGTTGGGGGTGGGGGTGAAGGTTTGGGGTGGGGGGTGTTGAATGGGGGGCGCGGTGCGGTGAGGGGGGTGGGGGGTGGGGGTTCGTTGAAACTGGGGTCCAGTGGCGGAACGGTGTCGGCGGCTGGTTCAAAATTGGGGACTTGGGCGTGCTGAGGGGGTAGGGCGCGATCGCTCTCCCGCGTCAATTCCGGCAGGCGCACACCAGGGGACACCGCCCCCACGGGTTGAGCGAGACTAGATCCCAACGTGGCAGCGAAACAAACGAGGGTGAGGCGGGTTAAAGCGTAGGCAGGTCGTTGCATCGGTTTATTGTTTTTGATCGAGAGGGAGTAAACCATCTTCGTTCGAGAAATAGCGGTTGTAGTAGTAGTAAGACCCTGAGGTAAAGTCTTTCGCTCCATTGGCCACAATGCCGAGGTTAGAGGCATGGGAGACTTTGAGGCTTTCTAGTACTTGTTTGAGGAACGTCCGATCTGTCCAGCCGAGGCGAACGACGAGCAACATCACGTCACTGTGGGCTGCTAAAAACTTGGCATCAGCCAGACCGAGCATCGGGGGAGTGTCAAAGATGATCAGATCGTAGCGATCGCGAAACAGTTCCACCAACCCCCGCATTTTTTGTGACGACAGCAACCGCGTCGGATCAGGGGGAATTTGCCCAGAGGTGAGGATCGAGAGATTATCATCATTGGGCGATCGCTGAATCACATCATCCACCTCCAAATCCATCGAAATCACATGGGATAACCCCCACACATTCGGTAAATCCGTCATCGCATGAACTTGGGGACGACGCAAATCCGCATCCACAATCAGCACCTTTTGCCCCATCGCCGCCGCCGTCTGCGCCAAATGAATCGCCGTCGTCGACTTCCCTTCCAACGGCACCGACGAACTCACCACAATCACCTGCAACGGCTTATCCGGCGTAAAAAACGACAAATTCGCATTCAGCGATCGAAACGCCTCTAAAAACGGAGTCGTTTGATAGCGACGGTTCCCCGCTGGCATCGGCAATGTCTTCTCAATCCCCTGCTTATCCCGAAACTCCTTCCGGTAAGGCACAACCCCCAACAGCGGCAACTTCACCATGTCCTGAATATCATCCGGCGAATGGAAGCGCACATCCAATTTTTCCGCCACCAACATCGCTCCCGCCCCCGACAGCAGCCCCGCCATCAACGCCAACATCATCCCCCGCATCACATTGGGCGCGATCGGATAGAGGGGCAACTCCGGCGCATTGAGAATCTCCCAAGAAATCGTCCGCTGGGCCGCCTCAATTTGCAAATCTTCCTGCACCGACAAAAAGCGATTTAAACTCTCCGTCGCCACATCCAACTGCCGTTTCAAGTCCGTATATTGACGATTTAACGTCGCAAAGCGATCCACATCCTGCCGGGCCTGATTTTCCGCCAACGCCAACGCCGCCGATCGCACCGCCAACATCTGTTGCTCATTCGTGGCATTAATAAAATCTTGGGTCAATTGCAGCCGAATCGGATTCGGAGAGGCCGCCAACGACTTAATATCCTCACTCACCGCCTCCGACCCCAGCACCGTTTCCGCCTCCGCCCGAATTAACGGCAACAACTGTTCCCGCCGCGCCCGCAGCGACACAATCGTCGGATTATTTTCCGTAAATCGAGCCGATTCTAAAGCCAATTCCGTTTCCAAGGCTTGCAGTTGATTGAGGAGGTTTTGATAGCGAGGCGCTTCGCTCAACGCCGCCACCACCATGGCCTGATCCAGGCCGAGATCAATCTGATCTTCAAGCCGGGAGGTGAGAGAGCGGGTTTCATTGAGGGTAGTACGGGTATTGCGCTGCTCGTCAGTAATAGTGCTCAGACGTTCAGCGACGCGCTGCCCTTGGGTATTGGGGTCGATAATGTTGTTGGTTTGCCGAAAGGTTTCCAGTTGAGCTTGCAGATCGTTCACCCGTTTTTCCAAAACAGGCAGTTGCCCTTCAACAAATTCAAGGCCCTTTTGCCGCCCAGTTTGCTGCTCTTGCTGGGAATAGTCAATCATGCCTTCGGCCAACGCCTCCAAGACAAACTTGATCTTGTTGGGATCAGAATCTTGGTAGCCGATTTCGATAATCTTAGTCACCCCCAACTGTGCCACGGACAAGCTAGACATCAAGCCACTGTAATCGAGATCAGGGTATTGGGTTCGGATTTCGTTCAAGATGGGCTGAAGGACGGTGGGACTGCGCAGGACTTCAATTTGGGTTTCATAGTCAAAGTCCGTGCCCAACTGACCGATGAGGCGTTGACTAAATTGGTCAAATTGCTGATCGCTGGCGATGGGTTCGACTAAAAGGCGGAATTGACTGCGGTAGAGGGGCGGCTCTTGGAGCACGCGCATGCCCATGATCGAACTTACCGCACTCCCCACGAGCAACAAAATCCACCACCGTCGGCGCAACATCGAAAGGGCCAGGCGAAGGTTGAGACTGTCTTCGTCTGCATTTCCAAAGGTGGGAGGCGCGATCGCATTTCCCGCCCCCGGTTTCGGGGCAAGGGAACCATTACGAGGCGGCAGGGGCGGCTGCGGATTCAGATTAGGCACCATAGACGATGTGTAGATCTACCCCGATCCGGGGATCAAGACGGTGGCATTTCTTCCCATCATAGTCGCAGGGTTGATGGAGTTACAGAGGAGAATGGCCAGAAGATGCACGGCCCCAGGTCAAACGCATACGCCCAAGGGAGTGGGGCCGGGGCGCGATCGCTCTGGTTCAATGGGTCAATACCGCTTGATCCCTATCGATAGACCTTGGCTCAGTCCGATCGCACCACGCCCAGCAGCGTCCTGAAAGTTCTTCAGAGTTTCTAGGATTTTGGGTTATTGATGCCCAAGCACAAGCTAACAAACCGCTAAACCGGAACGGAATGAGCTGATCAGCATCTAAACTGCATGTCAATGAGCCTGAAGCCCTTGCGGCAAGGAGATCGCCCTGGAAATTTAAATGGCGATTAGCTTATTAGGTTGTCTATTAATATCAAAGGTTATTCCCATCCATATATAGCAATCCTATTTGATTCATGAACAGGCAGGGGGCTTAAGCCCCTTGTTGATGAGGAGATCAGATCTCCGCTTGATTTAGGATCGCTATAGTTTGGTGAAGAAGATGGAGGTAGGCGCGATCGCTGACTGTCCATAGCAGCGATCGCGCCTGAAAATATTACGAAATATCACAAAAGTTGTTACGGTGTTTTGCAACTTTTCGCCCATCGCTGCTAGTCGTCCCCCAGGTCAAAACCCCTGTGATACCATGCAAACCTGTAGATGATAGTGATTAAGCTATAGGAGAAAAACCTTGGTACTTAGGGTTGCTGTTGTAGGATCAGGCCCGGCAGGATCTTCGGCCGCTGAAACGTTAGCAAAAGCAGGCATTGAAACCTATTTATTCGAGCGCAAGCTGGATAATGCGAAACCCTGTGGTGGCGCAATTCCCCTCTGCATGGTGAGTGAATTTGAGCTTCCCCCCGAAATTATCGATCGGCGCGTGCGGAAAATGAAGATGATCTCGCCGTCTAATATTGAGGTCAATATTGGGCACACTCTCAAAGATGATGAATATATTGGGATGTGCCGCCGTGAAGTGCTTGATGGGTTTATGCGCGATCGCGCTGCATCCTTGGGCGCAACCTTGATTAACGGGACGGTGTATCAACTGGATATTCCCAGTAGCGATCGCGAACCCTACACCCTCCACTACGCCGACCATGCCAACGGTGACGGCGGCGTTGGGGAAATGAAAACCCTGAAGGTGGATCTCGTCATTGGGGCAGACGGGGCCAACTCCCGGATTGCTAAAGCCATTGATGCCGGGGACTATAACTATGCGATCGCGTTCCAAGAGCGCATCCGTCTCCCCGAAGACAAAATGGCCTACTACAACGAACTCGCAGAAATGTACGTGGGTGACGATGTCTCCCCGGATTTCTACGCTTGGGTATTCCCCAAATATGATCACGTCGCCGTCGGCACCGGCACGATGAAAATCAACAAAGCCAAAATCAAACAACTCCAAGCCGGGATTCGCACCCGTGCAGCCAAACGCTTAGAAGGCGGCGAAATCATTAAAGTCGAAGCCCATCCCATCCCTGAACATCCCCGCCCCCGGCGCGTGGTGGGTCGTGTGGCCCTCGTCGGTGATGCCGCCGGAACCGTAACCAAATCCTCCGGTGAAGGTATCTATTTCGCGGCAAAATCGGCGCGGATGTGTGCAGAAACCATCGTTGCTGCGAGCAATAATGGTCAAACCATCCCCACGGAAGCGGATCTCAAGGGCTACATCAAGCAGTGGGATAAGCAGTACGGCATGACTTACCTTGTGTTGGACTTGCTGCAACGGGTGTTTTATCGCACCGATGCGACCCGCGAAGCCTTTGTAGAAATGTGTGCGGATGAGGATGTGCAACGGCTCACCTTTGATAGCTATCTCTATAAAACCGTGGTTCCGGCCAATCCCTTGACGCAGATGAAGATCACGGCGAAAACGATTGGGAGTTTACTGCGGGGCAATGCCTTGGCTCCCTAGGGGCTGAGGTGCGATCGCCACTGATCACATCATCATTACGATAGATATGCGGCGGAGTCCTTCACTATGAAGGACTCCGCCTTTCTAGGGACAAGGGGCTGAAACCGCCTTGTCTGCTTGCATAGGAGGAGACAGGCTATCCCACAGGATTGGTTCAGAATGGTTTGGGTTTACGGGGTGGGGTTGGGGTAGCGTTGATGGATGGCTTGGATTGCGTTGAGAATTTCCTCGCTGAGGGTGAGATCGGCGCTGGCGATGTTTTCCTGGAGTTGATCGAGGGTGGTGGCTCCGATGATCGTGCTGGTGACCCAGGGGCGCGATCGCACATAGGCCAACGCCATTTGTGTCAGGCTCAGGCCATACTCAGCGGCAATCTGGGCGTAAGCGTCTACCGCTTCAGCAAAATTGGGCTTGTTGTAGCGGCGGCTAAACCCTTCAAACTGAGCGATCCGACTTTCAGCAGGGCTGCCGTCGCGGTGTTTCCCGGTTAAAAAGCCAAAGGCGAGAGGACTGTAGGCGAGCAAGCCCACACCCTGAAAGCGGCAGGTTTCTGTGAGGTGAATCTCAAAAACGCGGTTGGTGAGATTGTAGGCGTTTTGGAGCGAGACGATTTTCGGTAGGTTCAACTCAGCCGCCCAACGACAAAATTCACTGACCCCCCAGGGCGTTTCGTTGCTTAAACCGATGTAGCGCACCTTGCCCGCTGCGACGAATTCGCCGAGGACTTGCAATTGCTCCGCAATGGGAACGCTGGGGCGTTCTTGGCTGGGGTCGTAGTCCGGTGCGCCGAAGAGGGGAACGTAGCGATCGGGCCAATGGAGTTGATAGAGGTCTACATAATCGGTTTGGAGACGGTTGAGGCTGGCGTGTAGAGCCTGTTCGAGGTTGGGGCGGTTGAGGCAGCGATCGCGCCCCCGAATCCAGGGCATCCGATCCGTCGGCCCGGCGGCTTTGGTGGCGAGGATGAAGCGATCGCGCTGTTGATGTTTCAGCCATTCCCCCACATAGGTTTCGGTGCTGCCGTAGGTTTCGGCGTGGGCGGGGACGGGGTACATTTCGGCGGTGTCGATGAAGTTAATCCCCTGGGCGATCGCGGCATCCAGTTGGGCATGGGCTTGAGCGATCGTATTTTGCTGCCCAAAGGTCATCGTGCCCAAACACAGGGCCGAAACCGTGAGATCACTCGTACCGAGACTGCGATAATCCATGTTGCATTGTTCCTCATTTCTTCCATTCTTCCTTACTCTCCCCGGCTTCCTCAACCTGACCCCAAACCTCTGCAATCCAGCGGGTATGATAGAGCAGAAGCGTTTGGCGTTCAACCCCGCCCAGATCCACCATGACCCAAGACCCCCAGCAACCCAGCGATCAAAGCCCCGATATTCCCCCCGACTTGGAATACGAGCAGGATTTAATTGACTATTCCGCCGCCTTTCAAAGTGTGAATGATCTAACCGAGTTGGGCAATGCCGCGATTCAAGCGGGGTTGATCGCAGGCCATGGCTACCATAGCGGCAAATACGAAATCCTCTGCAACGGCGAAGCACTTCTGTTTACCCCAGAAGAAGCGGAAGCCTACCTCAAATCCTTGTTTGAGCAAACCGAGTCCGATTCCCCCGGATAATTCCCGTTTGCGGTGCGATCGCCTGATCATCCCGCTCCAGAACCTAGTACACTGAGAACTGGTCTAGATTCTCAACCGCAGAGACCCGCATGCCATCTATTCGCGAGCTACATAAACAACTTGTCCGCAAAGAACGATCCGCCGTTGAAATTACCACCGAAGCCCTAGCCCGGATCGAAGCCCTAGAGCCAAAACTACACAGCTTCCTTCACATCACCGCCGAAGCTGCGATCGCCCAAGCCCAGCGAGTGGACGCGCAGATCGCCGCTGGCGAAGAGATCAGCCTCCTGGCCGGTGTCCCCATCGCCATCAAAGACAACCTTTGCACCGCCGGAATTCCCACCACCTGCGGTTCGCGCATCCTTGAAAACTTCATCCCCCCCTACGACTCCACCGTCACCCGCAAATTAAAAGCAGCCGGGGCCGTCATGGTGGGCAAAACAAACCTTGATGAGTTTGCCATGGGCAGCTCCACGGAAAACTCCGGCTACGGTCGCACCTGTAACCCGTGGGACCTAGAGCGCGTTCCGGGCGGATCATCCGGCGGATCAGCCGCAGCCGTCGCCGGTCGCCAATGCCCGATCGCCCTCGGTTCCGACACGGGCGGCTCGATCCGTCAACCCGCCTCCCTCTGTGGCGTGGTGGGGCTGAAACCCACCTATGGCCTCGTGTCCCGCTTTGGCTTGGTGGCCTATGCCTCCTCGTTGGATCAGATTGGCCCCTTTGCGCGATCCGTCGAAGATGCGGCCATTTTGTTAGAAGCGATCGCCGGTCACGACCCCAACGACTCCACCAGCCTCAAGGTCGAAATTCCCGACTACGCCAAACTGCTGCGTCCCAATTTTCGCCCCAAATCTCGCCTCCGCATCGGCATCATCAAAGAAACCTTTGGCAGTGGCCTCGAAACCGTCGTCGAAGAAGCCGTCAAGAAAGCGATCGAAGTCCTCCAAGAACTCGGCGCAGAAATTCAAGTCATCTCCTGCCCCCGTTTTGACTACGGCCTCCCCGCCTACTACATCATCGCCCCCTCCGAAGCCTCCGCCAACCTCGCCCGCTACGATGCCGTCAAATACGGCATCCGCGCCGACGATGCCGACAACCTCCTCGATATGTACAAAAATACCCGCGCCCAAGGCTTCGGCACCGAAGTCAAGCGCCGGATCATGCTCGGAACCTACGCCCTCTCCGCTGGCTACTACGACGCTTACTATCTCAAAGCCCAAAAAGTCCGCACCCTGATCAAGCAAGACTTTGACGCTGCCTTTGAAAAAGTCGATATTCTCGTCTCCCCCACCTCCCCCAGCACCGCCTTCAAAGCTGGGGAAAAAACCGACGACCCCCTCACGATGTACCTCTCCGACCTCATGACCATCCCCGTCAACCTCGCAGGCTTGCCCGCCCTCAGCATCCCCTGCGGCTTTGATGAAAACGGCCTCCCCATCGGCATGCAGTTAATCGGTAAAGTCCTCCGCGAAGACATCCTCTTCCAAGTGGCCCACGCCTACGAGCAGTCCACCGAATGGCATCTCCACACCCCTAATTTACTGCCGTCCTAAGCTCATCGTCTTTACGGTTGTAAAAGCCCGATTGAATTGCAATCGGGCTTTTTAGTCAGTGTTTAGGGTTGGTGACGCTAGATTAAGGACAAAGAATTTTGGCGCGATCGCTATGTCTCCATCCACAGCACCCCCAACCTTCGATGCTGCAACCATCATCCAAATTTTAGGCAACCAACCCCATCTCTTTAAACAATTTCACATCAAGCGTCTCGCCTTATTTGGTTCCGTCGCCCGCAATGAAGCTACTCCCACCAGTGATTTAGATTTTCTCGTGGAATTTCAGACCGATTTAACCCTAAATGTCTACATGAATTTGAAATTTTTTCTAGAGGATTTATTTCAAAAAAAGGTGGATTTAGTGATACCCACCGATCTCAAACCTATGATTAAAGAAACCATTCTCAACGAAGCAATTTATATCCCATCAACGGAGTCTCTATCTGAATGATATTTTGAGTAGTATCGCTAAGATTCAAAACTATGCAGGTCATTTAACCTATGAAGCATTAATTGCTGGGAGCATCCCACTTATGACATGAGTATTTATACTTGGTATTGACAGAGATGGGAAAGTAGAGAGAAACAGAACAATGAACTCAGCCCAAGAACGAAAACTCAAATACCATCTCAAAGAAGTTGCTAAGCTTCTCAAAGAAGACACCCCAGAGGCGCAACTGCAAGACTTTGAGAGCATCGAACTAGTGTCCAGTCAACAATCAATTGACGGATAGAGATGTTGTAATTTTAGCCTGGCATCAGCCGTTGTAAATCGCCAATCAATCCATGTTTCCTGATGATTGCGCTCGTCTTGCCAGGCATCCACTTCACGCTTGAGTGTCTCCTGATCAGGAATCCGGCGACTTAAGCACTGACGACTCAAAACACTCAGTTCAATCTCGGCCATATTCAGCCAACTGCCATGTTTGGGGGTATGGCAGAATTCCAATCGACTCAAGATGCGTTGTGCTTCTGCCGGTTCAAAGGCTTTGTAGAGTGAGGCCGGGGAATGAGTATTGAGATTATCCTGAATGACAATGATTTTTTGGGCTTGGGCGTAATCGATATCCACTAACGTTTTGAGCAAGTGGGCATAATCTACTGCGGTGCGACGCTCTGTGACCGTCACGCGCCGCCACCCAATCATCGGTTCACAGACCATAAACAGGTTGGCTGTCCCGTTGCGCTCATATTCATAATCCACCCGTTCGGGCTGCCCCGGTTGAGCCGGAATGGGTAGGCGGGTTTCTTTGACTAACTGTTTGCTCGCTTCATCAATGCAAATCACAGGCATGTTTGGGGTGTAATCCGTCTGATAGACCGTCAAGACTGCCTCCATATGCCAGACAAACTCTGCGCTTTGGCTCGGTGGAATTACCCAACAGCTTTGTCGCCAGGGTTGGAGTTCGTTTTTTTTAGCAGTTGCCGCACGCTTTCATGGCTGATGTCATCGACATAGTCCAACTCCACCATCTGCTGTGCTAATAAACGTAACGTCCATCGCCCCTGACCTGCGGGCGGTTCACTACAGCACAACGCCACTAAGTGTGCCTCCGTTGTGCCATCCAACTTTCGGGGGCGACGGGGATGGGGACGAGGGCTTAAGGCTGCCTCTAGCCCCTCTTCGACAAATCGTTTCCGCACTCGCTCAATGGTTCTAAGGCTAATATCAAGGGCTTCTTTTATATCCTGATCTCGCCAACCGGGGGATTGCTGGCAATCGGCTTTGAGGAGAATTCGGGCATGATTGATCAGAGCCGCAGCTCGTTTCCCCGTGGTGACAATTTCCTGGAGGTTTTGTCGTTCTTCGTCACTTAAGCGCACAACGTATTTTTTGACCATGTCAGCCTTGGTTTGAACACTGACTTCATCTTACTCTTCTCACTCGGCACTATCTCTTTGACTAAGCACTAGACTGGTATAAGCAATAATTGACAAGACGGCGACGATGCTTGCGCAGATAAGCCCGAAAACACTGAGCAGGGTGATGTGGGAGGGGTTTGAGTATTGCTAAGACCTCATCGACAAAACCAGACCAGAGCAAAGCTTTCAGTCGCTCTAAGCAGCATTGCTTGGGGTCTATCTTGTAGAGATTTTCCATCAGATGATACCAGTCGAGGATTTCACGCCGTTGATACTCAGGAGCCAGGAGTTTGATCACGTTCCAAATGCCATCATGACCATCACCGATGCAGAGGACAACGGAACGGAGAGGTTGCCATTGCACCCAGTCAACTAGAGCCTGATTGTCCTGGAAGTAAGCTGCACAGACCGTATCGTGAAGACTCACCGCTTTGTAATTGCGCCAAACACAAGGGCCAGTTTCTGCCGTTCTCAAACGCATATTGCCCCCATCAACGCTTAAGGCTTTAACGGGCTGTTGGCTTTGAGCTTCGGGAATCTCGCTGCGCAACACCATCCTCTGGAGTACACTGTGCCCTACTTTCATCCCCATCATTAACTCAATATCCTGTTCTGCTTCCTGGTAGGATGATTTGGCACTGGCGGCTAGGCAGCATTTCCCCATGACTGGACTCACTTGGGTTCTTGGCTTCAATCCCAGCGTCCTCGCCCTCCGGCTTTTCACTTTGAGTTGACCGATGCAGGTTTTCACCTGTCGCCATTTTCCACTCTGGCTTTCGTTGCCGTCTGACAAAAAAATTCCCCGATTTCTGGGCCAACTGTGTCGACCATGTGTTTACGAGCCGCTAGTTCGATGCTCTCAAAGTCTTGCAGTTGCGCCTCTGGGGTGTCTTCTTTGAGAAGCTTAGCAACTTCTTTGAGATGGTATTTGAGTTTTCGTTCTTGGGCTGAGTTCATTGTTCTGTTTCTCTCTACTTTCCCATCTCTGTCAATACCAAGTATAAATACTCATGTCATAAGTGGGATGCTCCCGTCTATAATGCCCTGTTTAAGTCTACATCTTTAGGGTGCATCTCAATTTGGCGAATAGTCGATATGTACTTACCTAGTTTTGGGCATCAGCGGTTAAGCTACCTCCCATAGCTACTCCCTCATTCAGATGACTCCA
>NZ_KV878783.1:4987839-4993995 GCF_001890765.1 Spirulina major PCC 6313
ATCGGGCAAGCGTCGCTGGGTTGACCCCCATTGGTTTTGGCGGCAATAAGCTATTTTCGTATCGGTCTTGAGTGGATTCGTACTGCTCTCCTTGAGGGCTGGCGCTTGATTCGGCTTGTTGCTTTCTTTTCTAATTCTGACCCTGAACCGGCTATGGCTTCTCGTCCTCAGCATCGGCAACGCTCTTATCGCCTTGAATTCCAGTTTTGCTCTTTTTCTTACTCCCCTGACTGAATCTTTTGTCCGTCAATCAGGCGTTCGGTGTTGAGTTTCTTGAAACAAGCTTTGATGGCGACGGCTTCTCCTGAGCAAGTCTCCATGCCTTCCCTCATCCCTGCTACCTGAATCCTTACGATCTTCTAAGCTGTATTTTGACCAAATGTACACAAATTTGTTTTTTTAGAATCCTTCTGACTTGACTAGAACTCAATTCAATTCCAGTCTCTTGCTCTAAATGCTTTGCTAATCTCTCTGCTGTTCACCTTCCATATTCATACCCAAATTCTTTCGGTTCTTTATCGATGATTTCTATCAATAATTCTATATACTCAGGTGTAGCTTTATGGAAATTCCCTTTCATTCTTTCGTCAACCAGGCTTTCCAAATTATTCGGATCTCCATGAGTACACCAGTAGGCAACTTTTCTTAATGAGCAACCTAAAAAATCGGCAATCTCTTGATATTTTTTGCCATCATTTCTTAATAAGAGCATCAAGATTCTTTCTCGAATATCTGGATTCTCCTGATACTTGAGTTCATGCTGCAATATTTTTTTCTCTTCCGTGGTTATATAGTTTTTAATCGGCATATCAATATGGTATTGTTTTTGTACTATTATATGTGATTTGGATGCCGATTAGCTTACCCAGATGATACAGTTTTTCAAACAGGCAAAGTTTACAATTGAATCAGTAGATCCTGTTAAATGGCAAACTATACCAGTTCAGCGCTCAAAATTAGCTCGTGAATTTCAAGACTGTTCTGAAGAAGATTTACTGGTTTCTGAGTTTACTATTATTTTGAGGCCGATCTGAATAAGTCTTCCTCATAGTTTTTCAATAAAGCTTCAAATTTTAATCATAAAGCCTTGCTTTCTAACATGTTTCAAAATACTAAAAGAAAAACAAAATTTGTTTTTCTTTTAAAACTAATTTTAGTTAAAGCCGCTGCATCTTTCATTGCAATATTTTTCTATGGCCCTCTACTCGGAGGATTAGGGGATTCATCCAGGTATTTATCTGCACCATTTAAGCCAACGCTGGTAAATTTTACCAATAGAACTTACTTCGCGGATGCAGTTTTTGGTTTCTTGAGAATTTTTCTTGACCAAATACAGACACATTTATTTATATCATTATTAAACGGATTCTTTATTTGGTTTATTTTTCGCAAAAGTTATCCCTTTTTAAACAAAATTTGCTTTTGGATCGCTTTTCTCTTACCTCACTTCCTGATTTGGACTTCCTCTGTTGGTAAAGAAGCACTCGTGATCCCTGGCTTTCTTTTATTGATTAAGCTTAATGTCGATATTGTACTCAAAACCAAAATAAATTATTTTCAAGTTCTTCTGTCGTTATGGATTACTTATCTGGTCAGACCCAACTACTTAATCTCTTACATATTTTTAACTGCTTCAACACTACTTATTTATAAAACAAATATTTTTTACAAACTCAAAGCAAAATTGATTGCAAACTTTTTGTTGCTTATATACATCGGAACATTTATGGTACTTGCGCTATTTTTAACCTATGGGTTATGGGAAGATAAAATTCTAGAAATCATGAGATTCAGTGAATGGCAGTTCTTTTCCTATGATGCCAGAACAAATCGTCTAGACCTTGATTGGGAATCAACCTTTGATTTTTTCAAACATTTCTGGTGGGGTATTCCTGCATCAATTATTGGACCAACACTTTCAGAAGCAATTCAACACCCCTTGCTTTTCCCGGCACTTATTGAAGGAACTTTTGCATTTACTCTTTTATTTTACACCATCTTAAAACTGACAACATTTTCAAAAAACAATCAAAAAATTAAACAGTTAGTTGTCTTTGGATTTATTCCGGCAGTTATTATAGGCTTGTTGAGCCACTACCCACTAGGGATTCTCAATCCTGGTTCTGCATTACGGTATAAGCAATCGCTAGCACCACTTTTCTATTTTTATCCATTATTACTTATGGCTCGTATCAAACAAGTCAAAGAACAAGCCCGTAGCCACTCATGAAGATCTTATTCATTATCACTAGGGCAGATGTTGCAGGAGGGGCACAATTATATCTAAGAGACTTAGCAAGTAAGTTAGTTGAGCACCGAGTTATGGTTTTAACAGGTGTAAAAGGAAAATTCAATGATGTCTTGGCAAATTCAAAGATAGAATCAATTGCTTGCCCTACATTTAAAAATAATATTAATCCTCTAGAAGATTGGCAGACTTTAGATTTTATCAAGTTTACAATTCGTCAATTTCATCCCGATCTAGTTGTCACGCATTCAAGTAAAGCGGGGATCTTGGGAAGATTGGCTACTAAACAATGCTCTGTCCCATCCATTTTTACTGCCCATGGTTGGTCTTTTACTAAAGGAATTTCAGAACCAAAGCGTACTATTTACCAATGGATTGAACAGTGGATTTCAAGTTTTACAGACCAAATTATTTGTGTATCAGAGTATGATATTCAACTAGCGCTCAGGGCAGGTATTGAAGCACATCGCTTAACTAAAATATACTCTGGTATTCAAGATATTTCACCAAACTTGAGAGCTAGTCTTTCTAATAGTGATCCAGTTAAAATTATCATGACGGCTCGTTTCGAGCCACAGAAAGATCATCAAACACTCTTGATGGCTTTACAAGGTTTAACTGGAGTAGAACTCAATCTTTTAGAAGATGGCCCGCTCATGGACAAATACCAAAAGATGGCTAACGATTTAGGCATTGCCCATTGTGTGAAATTTTTGGGATTTTCTCCTAATGTGGCTGAGCACCTTGCCCAATCACAAATTTTTGTATTAATTACCAATTGGGAAGGTTTTCCTATTTCTACCCTTGAAGCAATGCGAGCAGGTTTACCGACAATTGTTTCAGATGTCAATGGTTGCTCTGAAGCGATTGTTGAAGGAGAAACGGGCTACGTTATTCCTCATGGTGATGTGGAAACATTACGCTCACGATTGAAAACACTGATTAGCGATCCACAGCTCCGCATTAGCATGGGCAATGCCGCACGAAAACGATATGAACAACACTATACCTTCGAGATGATGTATGAACGTACTTTAGAAGTCTATCAGCAGGTAGTCAATTCCCAATGACGATATTGATGACAGGAGCTACCGGATTAACAGGTAAGCTTTTTTTGCAACAATTACAAACAGTTTTGCCAGAGCAAAAACTACACTGCTTAATTCGTAGCAATAGCAACAAAGAGATTATTTCTGATGTCAAACTACACTTCAATTTTTGCACTGGAGATAGTTCTGAGCAGCACAGTTGGAGCCATATACTCAAAACAATCTCAGTGGAAACAATTATTCATCTTGCCCAGCTTCGTCATGTTTCCACGATTCTTCAATCCCTTACCGAGCTAAACATTTTCCCTCGTTTAATTATCATTGGGACAACAGGAGTTTATTCACGATATAATCAGTATTCTTCAGACTACAAAATAGCAGAAGACGAGCTTCGTCATTATGAGGGAACCTATTGTCTACTACGTCCCACCATGATCTATGGTTCCCATCGAGATAAGAACCTCCATAAATTAATCAGGTTTTGCGATCGCCACCAATTCTTCCCCGTCTTTGGCTCCGGGCAATCCCTCCTCCAACCTGTCCACGCTGACGATCTAGCCCAAGCCCTCCTCGCCGTCCTGCTCAATCCCCAAATTGAGGGAGCTTACGACCTCTCCGGGGGAACCGTCGTCACCTTCCTAGAACTCCTCGCCCTCGTTGAAAAGCTCCTGGGTAAACCCGTCCGCCCCCTGCGAGTTCCCTACAACCTTGGCCTCTGGTCAGCAACCCTCGCAGAAACCCTTTTAAGAGAGCGATCGCCCATTCGTCGCGAACAAATTCTTAGGCTTCAAGAAGACAAAGCCTATTCCCACGAAGCGGCTACACGAGATTTTGGCTACGCTCCACGATCGCTCGAAGTTGGACTCACCCAAGAAATCGAAATCTTACGCGCAGAGGGCATAATTTGAACAGTGTAATGACCCTGTAGTCATGAATGTTCTCGTTTTTGTGTCAATTAGTCTGATTCTCGCCCTGAGCGTGACTGGCTGGCTGAGAAGCCAATTCCAAATCCAACTGCTCGATATTCCAAACGATCGCAGCTCCCACACGCAGCCCACACCGCGAGGGGGTGGGCTAGGATTTATTGTGGCGTTTTTGTTGATGATTAGTTCAATGGTGGCGTTCGATCGCGCCTTGCTCCTAGAGGTGGTGGAACTGTGGGCGGTGTTGCTGCCCTTGGCGATCGCAGGTTTTTTAGACGATCGATATAATCTACCGGCTCGCGTTCGTTACTTGGTGCAATTGGGTGCTGCGGCGATCGCGGTTTATGCGTTTGCGACGCTGCCAATTCCGGGGCTGTCAGGGCTGGGCAGCGTGGGGCAATGGGTGGGGTTTGGGGTGACGTTGATTGCATTCACCGCCATCATTAATTTCTACAATTTTATGGATGGGTTGGATGGCTTGGTGGCCAGTGTGACGGCGTTGCAATTGGGGTTTTTGGCGGTGTATTTGCAGCAGCCGTTGTGGTGGTTGTTGGTGGGGGCGTTGTGTGGGTTTCTCTATTGGAATTGGTCGCCTGCGAAGATTTTTATGGGGGATGTGGGGAGTACGGTGCTGGGGGCAGCGGTGGCGATCGCACTCCTCAACGCCACGGATACACCACAGTTTTGGCCCGCTTGCGCGATTATGATCCCGCTGCTCGGTGATGCCGTTTACACCTTAATGCGGCGCTTACTCAACCGAGAAAATATTTTCCAAGCCCATCGATCGCACCTCTATCAACGGTTGCAGCAATCGGGCTGGAGTCATGGCCAAGTGGCGATCACCTATCTAATCTTGACAGGCGCGATCGCGCTCTTGATTGGTCAATGGGGCGGGATTGGGGCGGGATTGGGTTTGGGGCTGGGAGGAGGTGCGATCGCACTGGGGGAAGTTTATTTATACTATAGGCAAAGCGTCACGAGGTAGACCCCATGACCCTCTCCGCAGATCGTGCAATTATCTATCCTGATTGTGATGGCCAGCCCATGGCAGATAATACGCAGCAATTTCGCTGGATTGTCCTGATCAAAGAAAATCTAGAGCTATTGTTTGCTGACCAAGCCGATGTTTTCGTAGCGGGGGATTTGCTGTGGTATCCCGTCGAAGGCCATCCCGAAATTCGCGTAGCTCCTGATGCGATGGTGATTTTTGGTCGCCCTAAAGGCGATCGCGGCTCCTATCGTCAATGGCAAGAAGACCAGATCGCGCCCCAAGTGGTGTTTGAGATTCTTTCGCCGGGAAATCGCCTCAAGGAAATGACGAAAAAACAACAGTTTTACGATCGCTATGGGGTGGAAGAATATTACATCTATGATCCTGACCGCCATGATTTTAATGGTCTGTATCGGGGTGACGAGACGCTGACTGTGATTGAAGATCTGCACAACTGGACGAGTCCACGGCTTGGGATTCGGTTTGAGTTAACCCCGGAAACGCTCGAAATTTACCGCCCCGATGGTCGCAAGTTTTTAACCACGTTGGAACTTGAGCAACGGGCAGAAACGGCACATCAACGGGCTGAACAGGAATACCAGCGGGCTGAACAAGAATATCAACGGGCTGAACGACTGGCGGCAAAACTGAAAACCCTCGGTATCGACCCCGATCAACTCTAGCCAGAAGCCTTTTTAACGAAAAGCCCTCTCCCGTGGGAGCTGCTGCTTATACACAAATCAAGCTCAAGAGTAGACACCCCGGCTTGATCCCCCCTAGCCCCCCTTAATCAAGCTAATCCTGTAGGGGTTTTACTAAGTCATATGTATTAGGGGGTTGAAGATATCCTGAGAGATAAAGCCCAGTAAGGCTATGGAGATTAGACTATGCCCAAAATGATGAGGAGTAAGCACAGTAGAGATGTCAGAGTTTAGCCAACTCAAC
>NZ_KV878783.1:4994095-4994740 GCF_001890765.1 Spirulina major PCC 6313
TCAGGTTGTTGCATCAGCTCTCGGGCCAAGCTGTTGACTCCCTGCGACAGGCTACGCTGGCGTTGACGAAGTTAGTGGGCTTTGCTCCTTCTCGAAGGCAACCACTGCCAGGGGTCAAAGTCCTGGCTATTGCGATTGAACGTTTTTTCTTTGTTAAGCAGAGGGCTCAGGCTGTCTCCAAACCCCTACAGGATTAGGTCGTCGGGGGGGAGAGTTCCTCGATCATTAACGGGTTGCTCCAAGTCACCGCAGCTAGCACCAACCTCTACCAAACTGCCGCCATCTGATCCCGCGAATTTAACACGACCTTTGGATCGCCTCCCTTCAATTCAACTACCCCGTTGAATCATGGATTAATCATGACCTTCCAAGCCAGTTTAAACCGTTCTAAACTCCAAATTGGGCCACTAATCACCTGCTTGATCTGATCATATAAATGAGCGATCGCCTCATCTTCAATGTGATTATCACCCTGTTGAATTGATTCAATATATCCCTTTGGTATAGCCCGCTCAACATGTCCAATTCGCCACCCAAACTCATTCACCCAGGATAAAGATGTAAAGATGTGGGTGCATCTCAATTTGGCGATGAGTAGATATACTCATGCCAGCCACGGCATCCTAGAGAACTCTCCATTGAGAT